>JBDTAC010000077.1 GCA_039924845.1 Bacteroidia bacterium | reverse complement strand
GTACCGACAGCATTAGTAAAACGGTGTACATCGAAGGACAATACGTGATATATGTTCCCAATGCTTTTACTCCTAATGGAGACGGAACGAATGATACCTTTTATCCGAAAGGAACTGGCATTGATCCGAACAACTATCAAATGTATATCTTCGACAGATGGGGAAATCTCATCTTCTATACCACTAATCTAAGTCAGGGTTGGGACGGTAAAGTAATGGGAGGAGCAAACATCGTTCAACAAGATGTATATGTTTGGAAAATTGTAACAAAGGATTTTTTAGGACATATACATTTGTATATGGGTCATGTAACACTATTAAAATAGTTAAGCCTTTTACTATTCAAAAAGCATCTTCGAAAAAATATTTTTTCGAAGATGCTTTTTGTACACAAAATATTATGATTGATTTTTTAAATATTTTTTTTATGCTTCGCTTCAGAAAAATTATTTTTTTCGTTCGAGAAGCGCCATGTAAAAACCATCGCAGTTCATCAATTCAGGCGAATATCTTTTTTCTCCCATGAATTCAAAATCTGGATTTCTGGCAATAAATTTTTTTATTTGCTCTTCTCCTTCCGATGGTAACACGCTACACACCGCGTATACCATCTTCCCGCCAACTTTCGTCATGTGCGAATAACGTTCTAAAATTTCGCTTTGTTCTATTTTTACACGCTCAATTTCTTCTGCAGTTATTTTCCATTTGCTATCTGGGTTTCTTCTCAACACTCCCAAACCTGAACACGGGACATCCAGCAAAACTCTATCGCCAGTGCCATTCAAACGCTTTGTTGTTTTTGACGATTCAATTATTTTTGCTTCAATAATGCTTGCTCCCGCACGCGATGCTCTTTTTTTAAGTTCTGCTAATTTCCAATCTTTTGTATCAAGTGCAATAATTCTTCCTTTATTTTTCATGAAAGAAGAAAGGTGCATTGTTTTTCCTCCTGTGCCTGCACATCCATCTATCACACGCATTCCAGGTTTTACATCTAAAAAATCAGCTACCATTTGCGATGCAGAATCTTGTACTTCAAATAATCCTTGACGAAATGCTTCGGTACGAAAAACGTTTCTACTAAATTTTAATTCGAGTGCGTACGGCGACCAAACTACTGGAAAAGTTTCCACTTGTTCTTCTGCCAATAATGTTTGTAATTCGCTTAATGTTGTTTTTAATAAATTGACACGTAAAAACATGGAGGGCTTTTTATTCAATGCCCGCGCCATATTCGTCCATTTTGCACCTATTTCTTTTTCGCATAATTTATCCAACCAATCCGGAAACGATTCTCGAATCGCACGAATGCGTTCGAATTTTTTTAATTTTAAATCTACTTTTTCAGGATGAACGGAATGGAATCGACCGCTTTCTGGTAATTCGAAATTGCGCATCACTAACCAAGTGCCGAACAAATCCCAACAATTTTTTTCCGATACAATATTATCTACTCCGGCTACTGTTGTTAATAAACGCCAATTGCGAACCATATCATACACTGTATCGGAAACGAATGCGCGATCTTTTACGCCCCATTTTTTATTGGCACGCATCGTTTTTTCGATGGCTTTATCAGCATAATTTTTTTCTTCAAAAATAAATTTGAGTGTGGCGAAAATTTCAAGAATGTGTTTGGTATGAAATTTTAGGTGGAATTCTTTTTTCATTTCGTAAAGATAACCGAAATAGTTTTCGGGTGATAAACCTTCTGTAAAAAGTATAAAAGATAGCATCCTGATATGAGAGCAGGTTTGAAAATATTTTGTTGATTTTATTCCGCATTTTATAAATAGTGTTTCGGGTAACTGTTTTCAACACCGCTAGGCAAAGGACTTTTATCACCCGTGCTAAATGTATTTTATGCTTTACTTAATGATTGGATATTTGCTGTATCAATCTGCAAAAATATCTATGAAATGCGAAGAAGTATAATTGTTGATTAATAAGAGGGTTAAACGATTGTGATTTTTATTGTCCGAAAAAATAATTTTTCAACCGCGCATATTTTCCACTTTGTGAAGCATTACGGAAGCAATCGAATTGGCTTTTGATTTTGTTTCTTCTGTTTTTTCTCCTTGAAAAAGAGAATCGAGGGATTGAAAAAATAATTTTTTCCAGCGTTCAAAATGCTCGGGTAATAACATTATTTTTTTGTCGAGCTGTATATGTACGAGCATTGGATTGCCTTTGTAATTGCTATTCCCGAATAATAACCCTTCCCAGAAATCGTACATAATGGGTAAATGCTTTTCCCAATTTACACTTGCAATATCATTAAAAATAAATCCGATGAGTTCGTCCTTTCGCACTTCTTCGTAAAAATGATTGATGAGCAGTTCTATATCTTTACGATTTTGTATATCTTTTTTCATGTTTGAAAAATTATTTTTTCAAGCGCCTTTTTTGGCTTCAAAAATCATCGATTAATTTAAAATTTTCAGCTTCGCGAATTTCAACAGCAATTGTTTTTGTCCAACGCCTTGAAAAAACACAGTGGCTTTGTTGTTCGGAAAAACGCCTTCCATATTAATTACTTTTCCGTTTCCAAACCGTTCGTGCGAAACTTCCATTCCCACTTGTAAATCTTTCAAATGACTGTTGTCGTAGATTTCACCAGAAGCAGGTTTCGCCGCATTCACTTTCACAAAATTCTTTTTCGGTTCGGCTGAAAAAGTTTTTTCAGGAGCTGTATTTTTTGTTCTGTTAAATGTTTTAAAAAATCCTTGCTGACTTTCTGCATTCGCAGTTCTTTCAGGAGGCATTTCCACGAATTTATCGCCCAACTCTTCAATAAAACGACTGGGTTCGCAACCGGTTAAGTTTCCCCATTTGTAGCGCGTTGTAGCATACGAAACAGAAACTTTTTTTTCGGCTCGCGTAAGCGCCACATAAAACAATCTGCGTTCTTCTTCCAAATCCGTTCTGGAATTAAGCGACATCTGCGAAGGAAATAAATTTTCTTCCACGCCCACAATATACACGTACGGAAACTCCAAGCCTTTGGAAGCATGAATAGTCATCAACGAAACAACATCTTTTTCTTCTGGATTTTCTTTTTTATCAGCATCCGTAAGCAAAGCAATGTCTTCCATAAATTCGGGAAGTGTGCGAAAAATAATTTCTTCGGCTTCATTTTTTTCTTCCGAAAAATCTTTTAATCCATTTAATAATTCTTGAATATTTTCATTTCGCGCAACTCCTTCAGGCGTTTTATCTGTATATAAATCTTTTAAAACTCCAGATGTCGAAGCGATGTGCGAACCGCTGTCGTAAGCATTTTGCGTAGGAAGAATGGCGGAAAAACTTTTTATCGAAGTATAAAATCCGAATATTTTTTCACGTGTTCCCGCATTTAATTCCAAATTAAAATCGTTCAAATTTTCAATTACCGTCCAAATGCTTACATCGTTATCTCCTGCAGCAATAACCATTTTGTCGAGCGTTGTAGTACCAATTCCGCGTGCCGGATAATTGATAATTCTTTTCAGCGCTTCTTCGTCATGCGGATTAATACTGAGTCGGAAATACGCCAATAAATCTTTTATTTCCTTGCGTTGATAAAACGACATTCCTCCAAAAATTCGGTACGGAATTCCTTTTTTTCGCAGTGCTTCTTCCATAGAACGCGATTGTGCGTTAGTACGATAAAGTATAGCAAATTCAGCATTCTGCGACTGATTATTCATTTTTGTTTCGAAGATGGAATGCGCCACAATTTGACCTTCTTCGTTGTCCGACATGGCGCGCATCACTTTAATTTTTTCGCCTGTATCGTTACTTGTCCACACTTCTTTTTTCAACTTCACTTCATTCTTTTCAATCACAGTATTTGCAGCGTTTACAATGTTTTGCGTAGAGCGATAATTTTGTTCGAGTTTATACGTGTGTAAATCCGGATAATCTTTTTCGAAGTTTAAAATGTTCTGAATATTGGCTCCGCGAAAAGCGTATATGCTTTGTGCGTCATCTCCAACCACACAAATATTTTCGTTCAAAGCCGCCAATTGTTTCACAATTACGTATTGCGAAAAATTCGTGTCTTGATACTCATCCACCATAATATATTTAAACTTGTGTTGATATTTGTGCAACACTTCTGGGAAATCGCGCAGCAACACATTTGTTTTAAAAAGCAAATCGTCAAAATCCATTGCACCTGCTTTAAAACAGCGTTTGGAATATAATTCATACACCAAACCCATTTTCGGTTTTGCTGCCATTTTATCATCGTTCAGCGTTTGCGGATTGGCATTGTACGCTGCTGCAGAAATCAATTTGTTTTTCGCATCCGAAATGCGAGACAAAACGGTAGAAGCCTTGTAAATCTTCTCATCCAAACCCTGTTCCTTTAAAATATCTTTGATTAATCCTTTCGAATCTTCGGTATCGTAAATCGTGAAATTATTTGGATAACCTAATTTTGTAGCTTCTGCGCGCAATATTTTTGCAAACACGGAATGGAAAGTTCCCATCCATAAATTTTTCGCATCGTTGCCTACAATTTTTGCAACACGTTCTTTCATAGCACGTGCAGCTTTATTGGTAAACGTAAGTGATAAAATTTGGAAAGGATCAACGCCTTTTTGAATCAAGTGTGCAATGCGATACGTCAGTACGCGCGTTTTTCCAGAACCAGCTCCGGCAATAATCATTACCGGACCTTCTGTGCATTCCACTGCCTGACGTTGCGGCTCGTTCAGCTCGTTCAAATAATCCATCCGAAAAAATATTTTTTTGATTGTGTTTTCAAAAGTACAGCTTTTGAAGAAGAATTTCGTCTCCGAAAAATTAATTTTTCAAACGCTTTTATTTGAAACTCCAATCATAGGTATCTAATTCTTGCACGCAATGTTTCAATAAATCGATGCTGGCACGAACATCGTCTTTGTCGCACATTTCAATTACTTGATGAATGTGTCGCGTTGGAATAGAAACCGCTCCTGCAATAGATCCGCCAGCTGTCATGCGTTGGATGCCTGCGGTGTCTGTTCCACCTGCTGGTAAAATTTCTGGTTGCCATTTTATTTTATTTTTGATGGCTGTCTTTTTCATGAATTCCACCATTCGATAATCACAAATAGTAGATGAATCCATAATTTTAATTCCGGTTCCATTTCCCAGAACAGTTATTTTTTCGTGTGCTTGTGCACCCGGAACATCAAATGCAATAGTGGTATCTAATCCGAAACCAAAATCAGGTTGTATTTTAAGTGCGGAAACATTGGCGCCGCGAATACCAACTTCTTCTTGAACCGTAAAAACGGCGTACACATCGTACGGCGGATTTTTTAATTCTTTCAGCATTTCAATCAAAATAAAAACAGAAACGCGGTTGTCTAACGATTTACAATTTACGCAATTTCCCATTTCAATTAATTCGCGCTGACGCGTAACGGTATCGCCAATTTTAATAATTTTTTCAACTTCTTTTTTCGGCATTCCGAGATCAATAAAATAATCGCTTAAAGGCACTATTTTAGAGCGTTCTTCCGCTGTCATTACGTGGATGGGTTTGCTTCCCATTACGCCAATCACATCTTTTTTTCCGTGTACGATAACGCGCTGTGCCGTTAATGTTTTCGGGTCAAATCCGCCAAGCGGGATGAAACGCAAAAATCCTTGATCATCAATGTGCGTAACAATGAACCCGATTTCGTCCATGTGCGCAGCAATCATCACTTTTTTATTTTTTTTACCTTTTCGGAAAGCCACCACATTGCCCATGTTATCAATACTTACGCTGTCCACGTGATTTTTTATTTCTTTCAGAACAAGCTCTCTCACGCGTTGTTCATGTCCTGGCGCACCAGTAGTTTCACAAATTGTTTTCAGTAATTTTATGTTTATCGACATAGTTTTTAGGAGTTAAAAAATTATTTTTTTGATGCGTTATTTTTTCGATTAAAATTGGGGGTTGAAAAATTATTTTTTCAAACAGATTAACTGATATAACTCAACTTCAACATATTCGTTCTACCTTTTTCTTTCATCGGAATACTGGCAATATTAATCACTAAATCGTCTTTTTTTACAAAATTATTTTCTTTCAAATATAATTTTAAATCAGTGATGGTTTTGTCGGTACTCTCGTATTTATCGTAATAAAAACCAAGCACGCCCCAAACTAAACTCAGCGAAGTAAGCAAAGGGCGATTATCCGTAAAAATATAAATAGCTGCCTTTGGGCGATGGCTCGAAATTCGAAACGCGGTATATCCAGAATTCGTCATGGAAATAATTGCGCTCACATCCGCTTGTTGCGCCATTACGCAAGCGTTGTAGCAAATCGAATCCGACACAAATGTTTGTGTTTTCAGCATCGGTGCGTGTTCACGATTGTAAATACTGTCTTCCTGTTCCACTCTTTTCACGATGCGGTGCATGTGTTCGATCACATTTACAGGATATATTCCGACAGACGTTTCCGCGCTCAACATCACTGCATCCGCGCCATCCATCACGGCATTCGCTACGTCGTTTACTTCGGCACGTGTTGGCGAAGAATTTAAAATCATGCTCTCCATCATTTGCGTCGCGATGATAACGGGTTTCGATGCTTTAATACATTTATGCACCAACATTTTCTGGATCATCGGTACTTGTTCCATCGGCATTTCTACGCCTAAATCGCCACGTGCCACCATAATTCCGTCCGCTAAATCAATGATAGCATCAATTTCGTTGATGGCTTCTGGTTTTTCTATTTTCGCGATGACGCGCGCATTTTTATTATTTTTTTTGATGAGATTTTTCAAATCCACAATATCATTGGCGGAGCGCACAAACGACAAGCCAATCCATTCCACATCATTTTCCAACGCGAAATGCAAATCGCTGATGTCTTTTTCAGTTAAGCAAGGCAAAGAAATTTTTGTATTCGGCAGATTCACTCCTTTTTTGGATGATAATTTTCCGCCAAAAATAATTTTTGCTTTTACTTCGTTTTCACGATTGGTCGCTAACACTTTCAGCAATAATTTTCCATCGTCAATCAACACATTATCACCCACAGCAACGTCTTTCGGAAACTGCGGATACGTGATGTAAATTTTTTCTGCAGTACCGATACATTCCTTGGTAGTAATGGTAATTTCGTTTCCAGAAATAATTTCCACGCTATTATTTTCTACATCGCCGATGCGTAATTTCGGTCCTTGTAAATCGGCTAAAATTCCAATATGTCTACTTTGTTCTTTGTTAATTTCACGGACGTTTAAAATAATTTTTTTGACCACATCGTATGAGCCATGAGAGAAATTAATGCGGCAAATATTTACGCCCGCAGCAATAATTTTTTCCAGCATTTCTTTTGATTCCGTAGCGGGACCAATCGTTGCAATAATTTTTGTTTTGTTGTTTAACATTTCTAAAATAATAAATTTTGTTTTGATTTTAATTTTGTCGGATCAATACTGTACGCCGTAATAACTGCCGGAATTTCCAATAATTTGGAAAGTATTTTTTCAGTATTCGACGATTCGCTTTTCAGTAATAAAAAATAATCACATTGTTTTTCTTCCAGAATTAACCATTCTTTTAAAGGCTCTTTTGTCGGAATGCTAATTTGGTATGAAAGATTGATTTCAGAGGGCTTAACACGTGTTCCTTCATTTCTCAATAAATAATATTCAGAACATTCATCGCTGTTTGTAAATGCGTACATCGAAAATTCTGCAAAATTTATTTCAGTGTTTTTGAGGCATAAATTTTCTGCTTTTTGAAGTTCCATTCCAAGTTTTGCGTTCAACAACCAGCAAATACGATGTTCTTTCTCGGTGCTGCAAATTCCGATAAGCGCAAAATCGTAATCGTATTGTATGTCGAGTTTAAATTTTTTCAATTCGTAAAAAACGTAAAGATATTAACCTCTGCGCATTATTTCAAATAAATTTAGGAGAAATTTGGAGGTTGAAAAAATTAATTTTTAGGGACTTGGCGCATAAACATTAAAATGGCTAACCAATATTCGTGATAGCTGGGATCTTCTACCCACAATGCTTTAGAGCCATGTTCGCCAACTGTAGCGGGAGCAAAAACAATTTTATGTTTGGACACGATATCTTTCGCTAATTCGGCTACTTTCGGAGCTTCTTCGCGCGTAGACGCAATAAAAACAGCTTTGTCTAAGTTTTTTATTGCGACTTTCACGTTCACATTTTTTAAATATTCGCCCGGACTAAACGCCATCACAGCCTTTACTTTTTCGTTAGTAACAGCAATCATTAAAGCCAAGGACGCAGAATAAGAACTTCCAACCAACAATACTCTTTTTCCATTTTGGTTGAAAGCGTAATTGATGGCGCCCAAAATATCTTTTTCTGCACTCATAAAATCGGTGGGCATTCGTTTGGCTTCTGCCAGATTTGCGGTTTCATCAATTTCTCCATTAACTTCTTTACCAGAACGCAAATCAACAGCAATACAATTATATCCAAGCCGACTAAATTTTTTGGCAGTTTCTTGATATTCTCCGCGGCTATAGCCAGCTTGGTGGCAAAGCACCATGTAGGGCAGCGTATCGTTCACTAAGTATAAATCGGCAGTAACAATTAAATTGTCGGTGGAAAGGAACGTAATTTTCCTCTGCCCCATTGTGGTAGTAGAGACAAACAACGTTGCAATAAAGCATATTTGAAAAAAAAGATTTTTCATTGGCATAAAATTAATAAAAAGAATTGGTTTTGAAAAATTATTTTTTTGAAGTGCTATTCTGAATAAAGTCAAAAACGCGAATTAAACTATTTCTAGGATTCTGAAATCGATATCTTCCCACGCTCGCAAACTTTCAAATAAAAGCAATATTAACGACTGTAATTAGGTGCTTCGCGAGTAATAAAAACTCCGTGTGGATGACTTTCGGTAATTCCTGCTGAAGTAATGCGAATAAATTTCGCATCGTGTAATTTGGAAATATTTTTTGCTCCGCAGTAACCCATTCCAGCGCGTAATCCGCCTACAAATTGATAAATGACTTCGGCTAAAGTGCCTTTGTAAGGTACTCTTCCAGAAATTCCTTCGGGAACTAATTTTTTGATATCGTCTTCTGCATCCTGAAAATAACGGTCTTTAGAGCCTTTTTGCATGGCTTCAATAGAACCCATTCCGCGGTACGATTTGAATTTTCTACCTTCGTAAATAATTGTTTCGCCCGGCGATTCTGCCACACCAGCGAACAAAGAACCCGCCATTACAGTACTCGCACCGGCTGCAAGTGCTTTTACAATATCGCCTGTAAAACGAATTCCTCCATCTGCAATTACCGGAACGCCCTTACCTTTTAAAGCTTTCGCCACATCGTAAACGGCGGTTAATTGCGGTACGCCCACACCTGCAATAACGCGTGTGGTACAAATAGAACCTGGACCAATGCCTACTTTTACAGCATCTGCACCTGCCTTTACCAATGCCAATGCGGCTTCGGCAGTTGCTACATTACCCACTACCACTTGTAAATTCGGAAACATTTTTTTTACTTTCTTCAATGCTTCGATAACGTACATGGAATGTCCATGAGCGGTATCAATTACAATGGCATCTACACCTGCTTTTACCAAAGCTTCCACACGTTGCAACATATCAGTAGTTATGCCAACAGCTGCTGCTACGCGCAATCTACCAAATTCATCCTTGCTTGCGTTTGGTCTTACTTTTATTTTGATGATGTCTTTATACGTAATTAATCCAACCAATGTATTGTCTTTATCAACTACCGGAAGTTTTTCGATTTTATAATTTTGAAGAATTTCTTCGGCTTTTTTCAAATCCGTTCCACGTTTGGCTGTAATGATATTTTCCTTTGTCATCACTTCAATAACCGGACGTTTCAGATTTTTTTCGAAACGTAAATCGCGATTCGTTACAATGCCTACTAATTTATTTTGCTTTGATACAACAGGGATTCCGCCGATTTTAAATTCTTTCATTAAATCCAATGCGTCCGAAACCTTAGCATTTTCAAGCAAAGTAACAGGATCTTGAATCATGCCACTTTCCGAACGTTTTACCTTTCGAACTTGTTCGGCTTGCAACTGAATGCTCATATTTTTATGAAGCACGCCAATTCCGCCTTCTCCGGCAATGGCAATCGCCAATTCCGATTCGGTAACCGTATCCATAGCTGCCGAAACAATCGGTGCATTTAATTTTATTTTTTTTGTAAACTGAGTGGAGATGTCCACTTCGCGTGGAAGTACTTCTGAATAAGCTGGTACTAAAAGAACATCATCGTAGGTAAGTCCTTCACCTATAAATTTGGAATCTGGTAACATGTGTTTGAATTTTGTGATAAAATTCGCGCAAAGTTACTAAAAAATCAACTTGCAAAATAAATTGTTCTAAAAATAGCGTTTGAAAAATTATTTTTTTGAACGCCTTTTTTTACTAAAAAAAATTATTGTTGTCTCGCTCCTCCTTCTTGGTTGCGGTTTTTTAGCTGATTAATCAGATATACTTTAAATTGTTCTTCGGCTTCGTAAAATTTTGCCACTTTCTTTATGGGTAAAACAGCTTTGAATTTTGCGAGGTATTCTTTCACCACATCCAATTCTTGCTGACGGTAAATAATTTCGCCATCTACCAATGTTTCCAAATCTTTATCCGACATATTATCTACTCCTTCCTCTTTGGCTTGCGCCATATTTTTTCGATGATTTTTACGGAGCGTTCCCAAGTCCGCTTCGTACTGATTGTAAACGGGCCAAAAAACCTGCGCCTCTTGCGGAGTGAGCGCTAATTTATCGGTGATAAACGCAATTTTCATTGCTTCTACTTTTTGTTTTTTAGTTTGAGCGGGCGCATCGTTACTTTGGTTTTGTGCTTTTAAAGGCGAAAAAGAGGTTGCGAAAAAAGCGATTAAAATGCTGCTCGCAAAAATATTTTTTCGAAGATGAATAGAAAATATTTTTTTCATAATGGATTTAATTTGTAGCGTTAGTAATGGTATTTACGTCCACATCGTTATCAATTAAATAGTTGACGATGGGTTGATCGTTATCTGTTTTTTGAGTGCTTGCAACTTTATTATCAGGCATAGATTCAATGAGTAATGTTTCATCATCCACCGATAAATTATCCGTTAAAGCAGTTGTAATTTCGTCTGTAGAGGGTGCAGATTTTTGTACTCCATTTTTAGAGAGATAGAAAAAATATCCTCCACTCATCAATAAAATAAGTATTCCGAACGCAATATATTTTCGGCGCATCAAAAAAATAATTTTTTCGAGCACTGAAATTTTATGTGTATTTTCTTGCGCACACCTTTCCTGAATCAACATCGGTAATTCATCAAAATAATCAGCGGGCACTTCAAATGGAAGTTTTCTGTCGAGTGAAAAAAGTTTCGACGCGCTGTTTTTCAACTCATCAAAATCTTCTTCGTCCAAAAAAATATTTTCCGTATTCATCTTTATTAAACTTTTCCTTTTGATAGTGTAATTTTCTTTTTCAATAGATTAATTTCCTCGTTTGATAGTGCAAAATTAGAAAGGTTTAATCCGAAAACACAAAATCTTCATGCAATTTTCATCCATTTTTGATGATGTTCTCTATTTTTTTTACAGCATGATGATATGATGCTTTCAACGCGCCGACAGATGTATCAAGGATTTTAGACATTTCTTCGTACTTTATATTGTCAAAATATTTCATATTAAAAACGATGCGTTGTTTGTTTGGAAGCGTTAAAATCGCATTTTGCAATTTCAACTGAATTTCATCGCCTTTCATGTATTGATCGCTTTGCAAAGAGTTGGACAAAGAATATTCTACATCCGAAAAAGGAACGAGATTTTTGCGCTTTTTTTGTTTTAAAAAAGTCAGTGATTCATTGGTAGCAATGCGATACAGCCAAGTGTATAATTGAGAATCTTCCTTAAAACCATCTAAATTTTTCCACACTTTGATAAATACATTTTGGGTAACATCGTTGCTATCGTCGTGGTCGATAAGGATTTTGCGAATGTGCCAATATATTTTTTTTTGATACTTGCGTACGATAAGATTAAATGCAAAATTCCTTTCCGCTAAATCGGAATTTTTGAATTTATCTAATAGTTCTTTATCGCTGTATTCTTGCATTTTACAGAGGTAGTCAATTGTTTTTTACATGCAAAAATAAGGCTTCGAAAAATTATTTTTTCGAGTGCACTTTTTGAGCTGCATTCACAATGTCAATGGTATCCAAACCGTATTTAGTCATCAATTCATCGGGCGTTCCGCTTTCTCCAAACGAATCTTTCACAGCAACCATTTCCATCGGTGCCGGATTTTTCCGAGCTAATAATTGTGCGATGCTATCGCCCAAACCGCCATTCATTTGGTGTTCTTCCGCACTTACCACACATTTTGTTTTTCGTACAGAATTCAAAATCGCTTCTTCGTCTAACGGTTTAATTGTATGAATATTGATGACTTCCGTAGAAATTCCTTTTTGTTCTAATATTTCAGCGGCTTCAAGGACTTTCCAAACCAAATGTCCGGTAACAAAAATACTTACATCTTTTCCTTCGTTTAAAAGAATTGCTTTTCCAATTTGAAAAACGTGATCGGCAGGCGTAAAATTAGGAACCGCTGGTCGCCCGAAACGTAAATAAACAGGTCCTTGATAGGCAGCAATGGCAAGCGTTGCCGCTTTTGTTTGATTGTAATCACACGGATTAATTACCGTCATGCCTGGCAACATTTTCATCAAGCCAATGTCTTCTAAAATTTGATGTGTCGCGCCATCTTCACCTAATGTTAAGCCAGCATGAGACGCACATATTTTTACATTTTTTCCTGAATAGGCAATGGATTGACGAATTTGATCGTACACGCGACCCGTCGAAAAATTAGCAAATGTGCCCGTAAACGGAATTTTCCCACCGATGGTTAAACCAGCTGCAATGCCCATCATATTTGCTTCTGCAATACCGACTTGAAAAAAACGCTCCGGAAATTCTTTCGCAAAAGCATCCATTTTTAAAGAGCCAGTAAGATCGGCGCACAAAGCAACAATGTTGGAATTGTTTTTTCCAAGTTCATGCAAACCTGCACCAAATCCAGAACGTGTGTCTTTTTTCTCGTTAAAAAAATATTTTTTCATAGCTCAAATTTCATTAATATAATTGGACTTGTGTCGAAGAACCGGAATCTATTTTAAATGTTTTTTCGATGCTGTAAATACATTGAGTGGCTTCTCTGGCGCGGAATTCCAAACGATAATGACCCGGTTGCAAAACAATTGTTTGTTGTGTTTGATTTTCAATTAGGTTACAAACCCAAGCAAGCGTACCGTTATTCTCCAAATAAATACTTCCAGGACCAGCAGAAGGTTTTAAAATAGTAACGCTTCCTGCTTGCGGAATTTGCACAGTGGTGGTAGTACTTTCGGAAATTTTCACATCGTTGATATACGTCCGCGGAAGCGTAAGAATTTCCAAATCGTATTTCCCGACAATGTATTTTTCACTCGTATTAAACGCTTGAATATTGAGCGTATTCATATCGCTTTTTTTTCGCACGATGGTTTGTAAAACGTTGTAATTATTATATCCATCAATTGCCAAATACAAATAACCTTGCGGTGCGTCAAGCGCGATAATATTGTGTTTCCCAGGCGTAAGTGTAATGTCGGATTTTTCCACTTCCGGAATTGTGTGCACCACCAAATGGTATTTTACCAAAGGATCTAAAGGAATGGTATCTGGATTTCCTCTAGCGTTAATTGTATGAATATAATTGTATTTTATTTGTCCGCTTACTTGATCGTAAAACGTCATATCGGTATTGGTTTCCGTCGGTTTTCCTTTTATATCGAGTAAATTTACTTGCGCGGTAGTATTGTCCAAAGCCTGTGAAATCACAATGTTTAAGATATTTGTGAAATTTGCTTCGTTGGTTACTTGATAAAAAGTGCCGACACAATCAAATGCTTTTCCGAAATCTTCGTTGGCGCCAATTCCGATAATAAATGGTTTTAAAATAATTCCCTTTTTTTGTAAAGCAAGAGAAACTGCGCAGGGATCGCCGTCGCATTCTTCAATACCATCCGTAATTAAAATCACAATATTTCTACAATTATCGCGCGGCGGAAAATCGTTTCCACATTGTTCCAGAGAATACGCAATCGGCGTTGTTCCTTTCGGTTCAATATTATCAATGGCTTTTTTAATGGCAGGAATATTATCTCCGCCGAAAGGCACCATTAATTTTGTATCATGACAGTTTCTAACGGGCTCAAGCGCATATTGTGCACCGTACACACGCAAAGCAATTTGTAAATGATCACGACCTTGCAAACTGTCTAAAAACTGAGAAAGCAAGCGTTTCGCAATGTCAATTTTAATTCCTGTTTTCCATGTTCCAAACATACTGAAAGACGCATCGAACATAAACAAAACGCGCGTTGTTGGTTTGTTGTCGGTTTGCGCACGCAACACAATCGGTTGCAAGCAAGCGAAAATGAGCATTAGAAAAAATATTTTTTTGAACGACTTTAAAACCATGTTAATTTTGGTAATCTCCTAATGTTTCAGGAAGCTGTGCCAATGCTTTTGCCAATTGTTCATCGTTAGGTGCTACGCCATGCCATTTGTGCGAACCCATCATAAAATCAACACCATTTCCCATTTCAGTTTTCATTAAAATGAGAACAGGTTTTCCTTTTCCGGTATGTGTTTTAGCTATTTTTAATGTTTCGATTACTTCTGAAATATTATTTCCGTTCATACTCAAAACATCCCAGCCGAAAGCTTGCCATTTTGCTTTTAAATCGCCCATCGGCAATACATTTTCGGTAGAGCCATCTATTTGCTGTCCGTTCATATCCACGGTAGAAATAATATTATCCACCTTACGCGCAGCGCCAAACATAGCAGCTTCCCAAATTTGTCCCTCCTGCAATTCACCATCTCCATGTAATGTAAAAATAAGAGAATTGTCTTTGTTTAATTTTTTTGCGAGTGCTGCACCCAATGCAACAGATAATCCTTGTCCGAGAGATCCAGAAGCGATGCGTATTCCCGGTAAACCTTCGTGCGTGGTAGGATGACCTTGCAAACGAGAATTTAATTTTCGGAACGTAGCCAATTCCTTTACAGGAAAATATCCAGAACGCGCTAAAACACTATAAAATACGGGAGAAATATGTCCGTTGGATAGAAAAAAAATATCCTCTCCAATACCATCCATCGAAAACTTTTTTTTCGGATCGTGTTTTAAAATATCGAAATACAAAGCAGTAAAATATTCTACACAGCCCAACGATCCGCCTGGATGACCTGAATTTACGGCGTGAACCATACGAACAATGTCTCGTCTTACTTGGGAACAAATTTTTTCCAATTCAGCAATTGTGGGCATATCAAATAGTTGTAAAGGTTAAAAAGAAAGGCTCAAAAGTAAATTTTTTTAAGAGGGGGATAAGCAATGTTAATAACATTTAGAAAATTGTTGAAAATTCAATAAAATTAAGCTAAACGAGCGAATTATCGAGCGCAGATTTTGGTATCTTTGTTGGCTGAAAAAAAATGTAAAAACACTAAAAATCATACTTGAATTATGGGATTACAATGTGGGATTGTGGGATTGCCGAACGTAGGAAAATCAACCCTTTTTAATTGTTTATCGAATGCAAAAGCGCAAGCGGCAAATTTTCCGTTTTGTACCATTGAACCCAATATTGGCGTGATTACAGTGCCAGATGAGCGTTTATCGAAACTCGAATTTTTAGTAAAACCAGAACGTGTGGTGCCTACAACTGTTGAGATTGTGGACATTGCCGGATTGGTAAAAGGTGCCAGCAAAGGCGAAGGTTTGGGTAATAAATTTTTGGGGAACATTCGTGAAACAAATGCGATTATTCATGTATTGAGATGTTTCGATGATGACAACGTGGTTCACGTGGATGGTTCTATTAATCCGGTGCGCGACAAAGAAATCATCGATACAGAATTGCAAATAAAAGATTTAGAATCGGTGGACGCGAAATTGAAAAGAGTTGAAAAGCAAGCGAAAACAGGGAATGATAAAGACGCAAAAAAAGCATTTGAAGTCCTTTTAAAAGTAAAAGAAACCTTGGAACAAGGCAAATCTGCTCGTTTAGCTGATATTTCTCCAGAAGATGTAAAACACTTGGCAGACATTCATTTATTAACTATAAAACCCGTTTTATACGTATGCAATGTGGACGAAGCATCTGTGAAAACAGGAAATAAATACGTGGATGTTGTAAAAGAATTAGTAAAATCAGAAAATGCAGAAGTGATTATTATTACGGCGGCAATGGAAGCCGAAATTGCTTCTTTGGAAACGTACGAAGAACGCCAACTATTTTTAGCGGAAATGGGATTGAGCGAGCCAGGTGTAAATAAACTTATAAATGCTGCTTATCGATTACTGAATTTGCAAACATATTTTACCGCAGGTGTAAAAGAAGTACGCGCTTGGACGATTGAAAAAGGAATGACCGCGCCTCAAGCAGCGGGCGTTATTCATACCGATTTTGAAAAAGGATTTATCAAAGCAGAAGTGATTAAATACAAAGATTTTATCGCATTAGGTTCTGAATCTGCTTGTCGCGATGCCGGAAAATTAGGAATAGAAGGAAAAGAATATGTAGTTGATGACGGAGATGTAATGCACTTCCGATTTAATGTGTAATTGAATGAAGAAAAAATAGTCCTCCGAAAAATTATTTTTTCAAACACTTTTTTGGAGCAAGAAAATAGGTCGTCAAAAAAATAATTTTTCGAAGAGTAAAAAAACAAGAAAATAAATTATCAGTAAAATAAAAATGGCTGAACCAAAATACAACGAAGACAGTATCCGATCGCTGGAATGGCACGAACACATTCGTTTGCGCCCGGGAATGTACATCGGAAAACTGGGCGACGGATCATCGCAAGATGATGGAATTTATATTTTGTTGAAGGAAGTAATTGACAATTGCATCGATGAATTTGTGATGGGCAATGGTCGCACAATCGAAATAAGTATTAAAGATAAAATTGTACGCGTGCGCGATTACGGTCGTGGAATTCCACTCGGAAAAGTAATTGATTGCGTTTCAAAAATAAATACTGGAGCCAAATACGATTCAGAAGCATTTAAAAAATCGGTTGGATTAAATGGTGTCGGAACAAAGGCTGTGAATGCGCTTTCCAGCTTTTTTAAAGTACAATCTTTTCGCGATGAAAAAGTGAAAAATGCCGAATTCGAAAGAGGAAATCTAAAAAAAGACGACGCGATTACGGCTTCTGATTCACGCAAAGGAACGCTGATTACGTTTACGCCCGACGAACAAATTTTCGGCAATTTCCATTACATCAATGAGTATGTGGAAAAAATGCTTTGGAATTATGCCTACCTCAATACGGGTTTAACAATTAGTTACAACGGAAATAAATTTTATTCCGAAAACGGATTGCACGATTTGTTGCAGCAAAATATAAATGGCCCAATTTTATATCCCATCGTTCATTTAAAAGGTTTTGATATTGAAGTCGCGATTACACATAGCAATGCGCAATATGGAGAAGAATATTATTCGTTTGTAAACGGACAACATACCACGCAAGGCGGAACACATCAAGGCGCATTTAGAGAAGGAATTGTACGCACGATACGTGAATTTTACAAAAAAGAATTTGAAGCTGTTGATGTGCGAACTTCCGTCATCGCTGCTATCAGCATAAAAGTGCAGGAACCTGTTTTTGAATCTCAAACAAAAACAAAATTAGGTTCGCAAGAAATTTCTCCGAAAGGTCCTTCTGTAAAGGCGTTTGTTGGTGATTTTCTAAAAACCGCGTTGGATAATTTTTTACATAAGAATCCACAGGTTGCAGAAGTTTTACTCGCTAAAATAATACAATCAGAAAGAGAACGAAAAGAACTTTCTGGCATCCAAAAATTAGCGCGCGACCGTGCTAAAAAAGCAAGTTTGCACAATCGTAAATTGCGTGATTGTAAAATTCATTACAACAGCAACGACAATCGCAGACTGGAAACCAGCATTTTTATTTGTGAAGGAGATTCCGCGAGCGGTTCCATTACCAAAACGCGCGATGTAGATACGCAAGCCGTTTTTAGTTTAAAAGGAAAACCCTTGAATGCGTTCGGACTCACCAAAAAAATTGTGTACGAAAACGAAGAATTTAATTTATTGCAATCCGCTTTAAATATTGAAGATGGACTCGAAAATTTACGTTATAATAATGTCGTAGTTGCCACAGATGCCGATGTAGACGGAATGCACATTCGTTTGTTGTTGATGACATTTTTTCTGCAATTTTTTCCGGATTTAGTAAAGAATGGACACATTTATATTTTACAAACTCCTTTGTTTCGTGTGCGAAATAAGAAAGAAACAATTTATTGTTATTCAGAAGAAGAACGAAAAAAAGCCTTGGAAAAATTGGGTGCAAAGCCAGAAATAACACGATTTAAAGGCTTGGGAGAAATTTCTCCAGATGAGTTTAAACACTTCATCGGAAAAGACATTCGCTTGGAACCAGTTATCATCAAAAAAGAAAATGCGATTGCCGAAATTCTGAATTATTACATGGGAAAAAATACGCAAGAGCGCCAAGATTTTATCATCCAAAATTTACGTGTAGAAAAAGATTTAGCGGAAAGTGTTTAAATTAATTTGATTGCAAAAGCATGAGCGAAAACATCGAAAATACAGATCAAAACGAAGCTTTTGAAAATTCAGGAAGCGATTCTGCTAACATCATTCCCATTTCGGGAATGTATCAAAATTGGTTTTTAGATTACGCATCGTATGTTATTTTAGAGCGTGCTGTTCCCGCCATTGAAGATGGTTTGAAGCCAGTTCAACGCCGACTTTTACACTCGATGTGGGAAATGGAAGACGGACGTTACAATAAAGTTGCCAACGTAATTGGTCATACGATGAAATACCATCCGCATGGAGATGCCTCTATTGGCGATGCTTTGGTGGCTTTAGGACAAAAAAATATTTTGATTGATGCACAAGGAAACTGGGGAAATATTTTAACCGGAGATTCCGCTGCTGCTGCGCGATACATTGAAGCACGACTTTCTAAATTTGCATTGGAAGTTGTTTTTAATCCGAAAACAACCGAGTGGCTTACCAGTTATGACGGGCGAAACAAAGAACCCGATGTACTTCCGGTAAAATTTCCATTGTTGCTGGCACAAGGTGTGGAAGGCATTGCCGTTGGTTTGGCATGTAAAATAGTACCGCATAATTTCAATGAATTAATCGACGCTTCCATTGCTATTTTAAGAGGTAAAAAAGTAGAAATATATCCTGATTTTCCGACTGGCGGAATGGCGGATTTTTCGAATTACAATGAAGGTTTGCGAGGTGGAAGAATTCGTGTACGCGCGAAAATTTCACAATTGGATAAAAAAACATTGTTGATTACTGAAATTCCATTTGGTACAACGACCACATCATTGATTGATTCAATTGTTTCTGCAAATGATAAAGGTAAAATAAAAATCAGAAAAGTAGAAGACAACACTGCCGAAAATGTAGAAATCGCGGTGCATTTGGCTCCTGGAATTTCGCCTGATAAAACCATTGACGCGTTGTACGCTTTTACATCTTGCGAAACGCCTATTTCGCCCAATGCGTGTATCATTGAAGACAATAAACCGCGGTTTGTGGGTGTCAATGAAATGTTGAAAACCTCAACACATCAAACGTTGCAATTGTTGCGCAAAGAATTGGAAATTGAAAAAGCAGAATTACAAGAATCTTTTCTTTTTGCTTCGCTCGAAAAGATTTTTATCAAAGATGAAATGTATATTGATTTCAAAAAATATTCAGATAAAACAACATTATTCGACTACTTAGACGGACGTTTTGCGAAATACAAAAAACAATTTATTCGTGAAATTACCAACGATGATTTTGAAAAACTAACTCAAATTCCGATGATTCGCATCACACGTTTTGATTCTGCGAAAGCAGATGAAAAAATGAAAACCTTGGATACGCGCATCAAAGAAATTGAACATCATTTGGTTCATCTGGTTGATTATGCAGTGGAGTATTTTAAAAATCTAAAAAAGAAATACGGAACAGGACGCGAACGCAAAACAGAAATAAAATCGTTTGAAAACATTGTTGCTTCAAGCGTTGTGATTGCGAATGAAAAATTATACGTGAATCGCGAAGATGGTTTTGCTGGTTACGGACTTAAAAAAGACGAATTTGTTTCCGATTGTTCTGACATTGATGAAATTATTATTTTCAGAAAAAATGGAACAATGATGGTTACTAAAATATCCGAAAAAGCCTTTGTTGGAAAGGATTTAATTCACATTGCGGTTTTCAAGAAAAACGATGAACGCACCATTTACAACATGATTTATACCGATGGCGCAAAAGGTGCGGTGATGATGAAACGCTTTGCTGTTACGGGGACTACGCGCGACAAAGAATATATTTTAACGAAAGGAACTGCTAATTCGGAAGTACTTTATTTTACTGCAAATCCGAATGGAGAAGCGGAAGTGGTAACTGTTTTTCACAAAGCCATGGCTGGATTGCGCAAAGTAGAATTTGATGTTAATTTTTCGGAATTGGCAATTAAAGGTAGAAATTCCATCGGAAATATTGTAACGAAATATCCAGTGCGAAAAATTATTCTTGCCGAAAAAGGTTTGTCTACGCTTGGTGCGCGAAAAATTTGGTTTGACGATACCGTGAAACGCTTGAATTCAGATGTGCGTGGAACGTATCTCGGAGAATTTGGTGCGGAAGATAAAATTTTGACCATCACGCAAAGTGGACATTACAAGCTCAATTCGCATGATTTATCTACACATTTTGAAGATGATATTGTGTTGATAGAAAAATATTTTCCGAACCAGCCCGTAACGACTATTTATTACGACGGAGAAAGTAAAAATTATTTTGCGAAACGTTTTTTATTGGAAGCAAGCGATAAAAAAATAGTATTTATAAGCGAAAACCCGGAATCAAGAATGGAACTGGTTACAACAGATACCAATCCGATTGTGGAACTGAAATTCAGTAAAAATAAAGACAAAGAAATACCCGATGAAAAAATAAATTTAGTTAGCTTCATCGGCGTAAAAGGCTTGAAAGCAAAGGGAAATAGACTTAGCAATGGAAAAATAAAAGAAATTAATTTGCTTCCGTCGGAAGAAATTCCCTTGGACGTAGAAGCCGAAAATTTTGAAGAAAGTGGACTTTCGCCTGTGGAAGAATTACGCAAAACAGTTCATAAAGACCCTGTTGTTCCTGAAAAATCCGAAGAGAAAAATAAAAAAAAATCAGACGAAGATAAACTTAACCAAATGACGCTTGGTTTTTAAAGACAGTTTGAAAAAATATTTTTTCGACCTCCAAAAATTACTGATTTTTATCGCCTTTTCCCATCAACACATATTCCAATAAATTGGCGCCCATTTCCAATGCTTTTTCATGCAACTCAGGCGGATCGTGATAGATTTCATAACTCTCCCAACCATTTCCTAAATCGGTATCGAAGGAATAAAAACATACCAAGCGTCCTTTAAAAATAAGTCCGTAACCTTTTGGTGGACCGCCATCGTGTTCATGAATTTTAGGCATCCCATGTGGGAATTCATATTTCTGATGATAAATAGGAAATGAAAAAGGTAGTAATATCAAATCCAATTCCGGAAAAACCTTTTTTAATTGCGGACGCACGTAAGGATCTAATCCAAAATTATCATCAATGTGCAAAAAACCGCCACCAACAAGATAATTACGCAGGTTTTGCGCCTCTTGCGGAGTGAGCGACCAATTGCCGTGCCCTGTCATGTGCACAAAAGGATAATTGAAAATATCCGGACTTCCAACATCAACAATTGCTTGTTCAGGATTGATATTCATGTTTAAATTCTTATTGCAAAATGCGATGAGATTTGGTAAAGAAGTTTTCAGATTCGCATACCAATCGCCGCCACCGCCGTATTTGAGCAAAGCAATTTGAAACGAATAGGTATTTTCATTTCCTGAAAAAGCGAAACACATAAAAATAGCCGACAGGAAAATTATTTTTTTCATTGCTCAAAAAATTATTTTTTTGATGTGCCTTTTAAGTTCCAATTTCATTTTTTAAATTGACTGTATGACATGCTACGAGAGCCGCCGTTTCTGTTCGTAACCTGCTTTTACCAAGCGAAACTGCTTGCCAACCATTTTGCAAAGCTGTGTTTATTTCATCTGCTGTAAAATCCCCTTCCGGACCAATTAATACCAATGTATTTTCCTTCGTTTTACAGGCTTCAAAAAAATATTTTTTCGAAGCTTCTGCGCAATGTGCCATTAATTTTTGTCCAGAAAAACTGGTTGTCTTTTTGATAAAAGTAGAAAAATTTTCCACTTCGTTTAATTTCGGATGCCAAGGAGTGAGCGATTGTTTGACGGCGGAAGTAATAATTGTATTACACCTTTCTGTTTTTAAAACAGTGCGTTCAGAATTTTTTGAAATGATGGGAGTAATCTCGTCGATCCCAATTTCAGTGGCTTTTTCGAGAAACCATTCAAAGCGATCCATGTTTTTAGTGGGAGCAACGGCGATGTGTAATTTAAAATCGGCTCTTTTTTCTTCCGTTTTTTTCTCGATAATTTTTACGACACATTTTTTTGGAGAAGCATCTGTAATTTCAGCTTTGTAAAAGGAACCTTTTCCATCCGTTAAGTGCATCGTATCGCCAATATTCATTCGTAAAATACGAATACAATGTTTGGATTCCGCCTCACTGAGCGTGTATTGATCACTTGAAATATCGGGCGTGTAAAATAAATTCATACAAAAAATAAAACCCTTCTTATAAAAAACAAAGAAGGGTTTTACAAATTTTAGTTTTAGAAATTATGCATTTTCAGTTACTTTCGGAGCTGCAGCCATAATTTCGGCATTCGCAGCGCCAGCATATTGTTCGAAATTTTTAACGAAAGAAACTGCCAACGAATTTGCTTTTGTATCGTAAGCATCTTTGTCTTTCCACGTATTTCTTGGATTTAAAATTTCAGATGGTACGTTCGGACAAGAAACAGGAACGCTTAATCCGAAAATCGGCAAGGTTTCATATTTCACTTTGTCTAAATCTCCATTTAAAGCAGCTGTTACAATAGATCTGGTGTAACTTAATTTGATACGACTTCCAACGCCGTATGCTCCGCCAGACCAACCTGTATTAACTAACCATACATTTACTTTATTTTCTTTCATCTTTTTTCCGAGCAATTCTGCGTATTTGGCAGGATGCAAGGGTAAAAAAACTTTTCCGAAACAAGCTGAAAATGTTAATTGTGGTTCTTTGATGCCCACTTCCGTTCCCGCTACTTTTGCGGTATATCCGGAAATAAAATGGTACATCGCTTGTCCTTCTGTTAATTTAGAAATAGGAGGCAATACGCCGAATGCATCTGCTGTAAGGAAAAAAATATTTTTCGGAATGCCACCAACAGAAGGTTTTACGGCATTTGCGATGTGCTCAATTGGATAAGCAGCTCTTGTGTTTTCTGTTTTCGAAATACAGGCGTAATCTACGCTGGATGTGCCTTCTATTAATTCTACATTTTCGAGCATGGTGCCGAATCTAACGGCATCGTAAATTTGTGGTTCTTTTTCTTTCGATAAATCCACACATTTCGCGTAACATCCACCTTCAAAATTAAACACGCCATTTTTAGACCAACCGTGTTCGTCGTCGCCAATTAATCCTCTTTCAGGATCTGCGGAAAGCGTTGTTTTTCCTGTTCCGGATAAACCGAAAAATAAAGCAGTATCACCTTTTTTACCAATGTTAGCAGAGCAATGCATGGATAAAACGCCTTTGTCTTGCGGCAACAAATAATTCAATAAAGAGAAAATTCCTTTTTTAATTTCGCCCGTATAAGCAGTTCCGCCTATCAAAACGATTTTTTTCGTCAAATTTAAAATCGCGAAATTGTGCTGGCGTGTTCCGTCAACAGCAGGATCTGCAAAAAATCCAGGGGCACATATTATGGTCCATTCCGGATTGAAATTTAAAATTTCTTCTTTAGTTGGACGTAAAAATAAATTATTGGCGAATAAATTTGCCCATGGGAATTCCGTTACCACACGGATGTTTAAACGGTATTGAGGATCCGCACAAGCGTAAGAATCGCGCACATAAATTTCTTTTCCGGAAAGATAAGCTGTTACACGATGGTAGAGTTTATCGAATTTATCGGCGTCAAATTTGAGGTTAATATCGCCCCACCAAACCGTATCTTTCGTAATGTCATCGCACACAATAAATTTATCTTTTGGAGAGCGTCCTGTAAATTCGCCCGTATCCACTGCTAACGCGCCAGTGTCTGTTAAAACGCCTTCTCCGCGAAGGATTGTTTCTTCGACCAATTCTGCCGGACTTAAATTCCAATAAGCTGCCGACACATTTTTTAAGCCTAAACTTGCCACTGAAGCGTCCTTGGCTCTAATACCCATTTCGTTCATTTCGATGTTTTTTAGTTTTAAAAATTAAAAATAAGAAACGGCGAAATTACAAATTTTGCCCCTATTTAGTACCTTTTTGCGACTTGTTATTTTTTATCAACAGTTTAAGAACAATGGTGTAGGATAAATAATCCCTTTGTTTTCGGGATAAAGTAATTTGAAAAAATATTTTTCGGTTAATAACTCATCGCATTTTTAACAAATTGAGTTTGTTTAAATGAGGTGTATTTTTGAAACTATTTCTTTTTTTTCAGAGAATAAAAAAAGAGTCATTGAGAAAATATTTTTTATGAATCTATTTTACAGTACAAAATATTGCTTTTCTTTAATTGATTATGTGATGAAGCTATGGCAGCTCTGAAAAATTATTTTTTCGGAACACTTTTTTTGCAATGGGTCATTTTGCTCGGTGTAAATAAAAAGCAGCTCCATTTATCGGCATCACTAAGGTGTCTTTATTTACCATAATAATATATCCCCAGTCAATAAATTCTAAAGAAGTGTCATTTTTAACAATAAGGTCAGTATTACAATTAGCATCTGTAATGACCACCGAATCTGTTTTTGTAGTAATCTTCATTAGAAAATTATAATCGGTGGATAAATCATTTGTGTTTTCTCTATAGGGTGTTTTATATGTTATTGAATTACATGTATCCCCAAATACAATTGCCTGTTTGGGTTTAATGATTATTTTTTCGCTTATGTATCCATCAGCTTGTTTAGTTGTAAAAGCTGATACTTCGCCTATCCAAGTATATTTAAAAACATTCCATGTCCCATAAGGCATAGTCTTAGGTAAGACTTGAGATTTAACAAAAAAACTCAGCATTACAAAAGAAGTAAATAAAATTATTTTTTTCATTGGCTATATTTCAAACCAAAGATAAAGATTTTTATTCTTTCTTTTTTCTTATCACATTTTCAATTGTCAATTCTCCATTTTCAATTATTAGCGGAGGATTTAGGTGAGGCTTTTACTCCGTTAAATCGAAATCTTCCAAAAACTTAGTGGTATAATCTCCTTTGATAAAATTTTCGTCTTGCATTAATTTAAGATGAAAAGGAATGGTGGTTTTCACGCCTTCAATCACAAATTCGCTGAGTGCGCGGTACATTTTTGCAATTACTTCTTCACGCGTTTGTGCCACCGTAATTAATTTCGCAATCATCGAATCGTAATTTGGAGGAATGGTATAACCTGCGTAAACGTGCGTATCCACGCGTATTCCGTGTCCGCCCGGAGAATGAAAATTAATTATTTTTCCCGGACAAGGACGAAAATTATTGAATGGATCTTCCGCATTGATGCGGCATTCCATTGCATGTAAAATCGGCATGTAATTTTTTCCTGAAATAGGAATTCCGGCAGCTACTTTAATTTGCTCGCGAATTAAATCGTAATTAATCACCTCTTCCGTAATGGGATGTTCCACTTGAATCCGTGTGTTCATCTCCATAAAGTAGAAATTTCGGTTTTTATCTACCAAAAATTCCACCGTTCCAACACCTTCGTATTTCACCGCAGTAGCAGCTTTAATAGCAGCTTTCCCCATGGCATCACGCAATTTTTGCGTCATAAAAGGAGAAGGTGTTTCCTCTACTAATTTTTGATGTCTGCGTTGAATGGAACAGTCTCTTTCCGAGAGATGACACGCTTTTCCGTATTGATCGCCTACAATTTGTATTTCGATATGACGTGGTTCTTCAATGTACTTTTCCATATACATACCATCGTTTCCAAAGGCAGCAGCGGCTTCCTGACGCGCCGTATCCCACGCATGTTCTATTTCTGCATCTTTCCAAACAATGCGCATTCCGCGTCCACCGCCACAGGCAGTCGCTTTCATAATTACCGGAAAGCCAATTTTCTTCGCCGTCTTTTTCGCATCCGCTAAATCTTTTAATAAGCCGTCGGAGCCAGGAACAATGGGAACGCCCGCTTTTTTCATTGTATCTTTCGCGCTTGCTTTATCGCCCATTCCTTCAATCATCGCAGGAGATGCGCCAATAAATTTTACGCCATGTTCGGAACATATTTTAGAAAATTTAGCATTTTCAGAAAGAAATCCATAACCCGGATGAATCGCATCAGCATTGGTAATTTCGGCAGCAGAAATAATACTCGGAATATTCAAATACGAATCTTTGCTCGGCGGCGGACCAATACACACAGCTTCATCCGCAAAACGCACGTGTAAACTTTCTTTATCTGCAGTAGAATAAACGGCTACCGTTTTAATTCCCATTTCTTTACACGTTCTGATAACGCGCAAAGCAATTTCTCCTCGGTTGGCAATAAGTATTTTTTTAAACACGATTTTGAATTTAAAAATTAATTTTTTGAAAACTTGAAAAACAATAATCGCTTTTGTAGCGGATTAAATCAATCATTCTCAAATTGGAAATTACATCGGATCTATCAAAAACAAAGGCTGGTCGTACTCTACCGGACTGGAATCATCCACCAATACTTTCACGATTTTACCTTTTACATCCGATTCTATTTCATTGAAAAGTTTCATGGCTTCGATAATGCAAATCGGGTTTCCCGGTTTTATTTCATCGCCTACATTTACAAATACCGGTTTATCGGGCGATGGAGAACGGTAAAATGTTCCAATCATCGGCGATTTAATGGTTATTAATTTGGAAATATCTTCCGCTTTTTTAGGTTCAGCTGTTTTTTGTTCTGCCACCGGATTACTTTGCTGTATTTGTTGAGTAGGTGCAGCAAATGGAGTGGTAGTTTGCACAACAAAAGGCGATTCATTGTCGGGTCTGCCTCCTTTTTTAGCAGCCGATGTTTTGATAATGATCTTCACTTCTTTTGTTTCCAGTTCTACTTCGCAAACTCCTGATTTGGCGACAAATTTTATTAAGTCTTGAATTTCATTTAGTTTCATTACCTGATTTTTTAGTTAGTATTCTGATTGCTTTTTTTTGAAAAAAATAGAGGATAAAAGTAATGGATTTATTGTGCTTTGCAAACATTAATTTTTTTATGAATTATAAGCCCATTTTACATACACGCTTCCCCACGTAAAACCTCCGCCAAATGCAGCTAAAATGATATTATCACCTTTTTTTAATTTTTTTTCATAATCCCACAAACAAAGCGGAATCGTGCCTGCTGTGGTATTTCCATATTTATGGATATTCAACATCACTTTTTCGCTACCCAAACCAACACGGTTGGCAGTGGCATCAATAATTCGTTTATTGGCTTGATGCGGTACTAACCAAGCAATTGTTTCTGCGGTTAAATTGTTTTTTTGCATGATATTGAACGATACTTCTGCCATTTCTTTCACAGCTGCTTTAAAAACAGGTTGTCCTTCCTGATACACGTAATGCTCACGAGCATCCACCGTTTGATGAGATGCCGGTTTTACAGACCCTCCTGCTTTTTGATGTAAATGATGACGACCTGCTCCATCCGATTTTAAAATTGCATCCAACACGCCGAAACCTTCGGTATTTGGCTCCAGCAAAACAGCGCCAGCTCCATCTCCAAAAATAATACACGTGGAACGATCTGTATAATCAATAATAGAAGACATTTTATCCGAACCTACTACCACCACCTTTTTATATTTCCCCGTTTCGATAAATTGAGATGCCGTGGTTAATGCGTAAATAAAGCCCGAACACGCTGCGTTGATATCAAATCCCCAGGCGTTTTTTGCTCCTACTTTATCGCATACAATGTTTGCCGTTGCCGGGAAAACCAAATCGGGTGTTACAGTGGCAACAATAAGCAAATCTATCTCATCCGGTTTTATTTTTCTTTTTTCGCACAAGCCTTTAACTGCTTCCGTGCACATATCCGACGTGCCCAATCCGGCGCCTTTTAAAATTCTTCTTTCCGTAATTCCGGTGCGAGATAAAATCCACTCGTCGGTCGTATCTACCATTTTTTCGAGTTCTTTATTCGTCAGTACATAATCGGGTACATATCCCTGAACGGCAGTAATGGCAGCAGTTATTTTAGTCATGGTTGAAAGCGTGTTTAATTTTTTCGGACAGATTTGCTTCCGCTACATTTTTTGCCAATAACAGCATATTTTTTATCGCAATGGCGTTAGAAATTCCGTGACCAATAATGACATTTGAATTAATACCAAGAATGGGCGAGCCGCCGTAATTTTCATAATTAAATTTTTCGAAATAATCATCCTTCCAACCTCTTCGTTGAACCAATGCGTAAAAACCTTCTGCTTGTTTTAGCACCACGTTTCCAGTAAATCCATCGCACACAATTACATCTGCTTTATCCGTAAAAATATCTCTGCCTTCCACGTTTCCAATAAAATTTATTTCCTTCGAATCTTTCATCATGTGATGTGCTGATTGAGAAACTAAATTTCCTTTTTCTTCTTCTTCACCAATATTAAGCAATGCTACTCTCGGATTATCAATACCAAAAACAT
Source organism: Bacteroidia bacterium (assembly GCA_039924845.1). Classification (NCBI taxonomy): domain Bacteria; kingdom Pseudomonadati; phylum Bacteroidota; class Bacteroidia; species Bacteroidia bacterium. Next base: position 32,636 of record JBDTAC010000077.1, on the reverse strand, counting down.
TTTTTGCATACACGGAACCTAAAATTCCAAACTGATAGAGCGTATCCGGTTTACAATCTGCATTCGCACCCACATCTAAAATCACGCCCACATTTCCATTCTCTTTCGGCATTACGGAAGTAATACACGGACGTATAACTCCCACAATAGACTTCACGGTATACATCGCGCCAACCAACATAGCGCCAGTATTTCCGGCACTTGCAAAGGCATCAATTTTTTTTTCTTTTAATAATTTGAATCCAACAGCAATCGTCGAATTTGTTTTTTGAGCGAAAGCTTTGGTAGGATGTTCGCCCATTCCTATTACTTCGGTGGCGTGTACAATTTCGAAATCGCTTGGATTTATTTTTTGCGCTTGAAGAGCTTCTAAAATATTTTTTTCATCGCCTATCAACACCAATTTTATTTCTGGAGGAAGTTCTTTTCGAGCAAGTATAGCACCTGAAATGGTTACTTGCGGCGCGAAATCACCTCCCATTACGTCTAACCCAATTTTCATTTCAGGAAAATAGAGAATAATGAAAAGGAATACTACGACACAAACCTCCGAAACATGATTGGAAGTGATAAATCATATTTCGTGTTTGCGTTTGCATGTTTAGCTTAGGCTGTTACCGCTTTTTCTACTGCTAATTTTCCTCTGTAATAACCGCAATCCCCACATACTCTGTGGTACAATACGGGAGCTCCGCAATTGCTGCAAGTGGATATAGTTGAGGCAACCGCTTTATCGTGCGTTCTTCTTTTATCTCTTCTCGACTTGGATATTTTTCGCTTCGGATGTGGCATTTTTACTAATTTTTAAATGATTATTTGTTTTAATTTTTCTACTACTTCAGGATTGCAATCGCTTTTCCCGTTTTCATCTTGCGGATGAACACGCCTGTACGGAAGTGCTGTAACAATGTATTCATAAATGGGTTGCGAAACATCAATTTCATAAGCTGTGCTTGAAATTGCTAATATGTTTTCATCATCATCAAAATCATTTTTTCCCAATTTTACAATCAATTTTTCTTGATTTTCAATGGGCAAATCAAATGCGTCTAAACATCTATCACAAGGTACATTAACAGTGCCTTTCAGTGTAAACGCCAATACCAACATATTGGATTGTTTCGTCAGCAATAAATCTACCGATACATTTGCTTTTTCAATAATTTCGGTGCAACCGATGTGTTCAAAGAACGAATTTTCTACTTCAAAATGATACTTGTGTTGTCCGTCATTCAAGCCAACAAAGGGAATTACAAACTGTTTTAACTTTGATATAGCCATGTTTTCAAAAAACAAAAGTCCGCAAAGATAAAAAATTATACTTTACTACAAAAAAGAAGCGAAAAATTCTATTTTTACCCTTTTCTCGAAAAACAGCTTTGAAAAATTATTTTTTTGAAAGACTTTTTTCGAATGATTTTTATTCAATCATTTTCAAAAAATCATCTTCCGAAATAATATTTATTCCGAGTTTAACGGCTTTTTCCAATTTCGCTGGACCGATATTTTCTCCTGCCAATAAATAAGTTGTTTTCGCAGAAACAGAACCAGTATTTTTTCCACCATTTTGCTCAATTTTATTTTTCAATTCATCTCTCGAAAATTTAGCGAAAACTCCTGAAATAACAAATGTAGCAGCATTTAATTTTTCGGTGCGCTGCGCCATAAATTCTTCCGACATTTCGAAATTCAGTCCGTAACTTTTTAAGCGCGCAATAATTTCTCGATTACGTTCGTCTGCAAAATAAGCAACCACACTTTGCGCAATTTTCTCACCAATTTCATTCGTATCAATTAACATTTCCAAACTGGCATTTTCGAGCGCTTCTATATTTTTAAATTGAAACGCTAATTTTTTCGCAATCGTTTCGCCCACATGGCGAATACCAATGGCGTACAGCGTTCTTTCAAAAGAAACCGTTTTCGAAATTTCAATTCCCTTTAATAAATTAGTAACGGATTTTTCTGCCATTCGTTCCAAACGCAACAAATCTTCTTTCTGCAAAATGTAAATGTCTGCCACATTTTTTAGTAAACCATTTTGAAACAATTGTTCAATGGTTTCGCCTCCCAAACTATCAATGTTCATCGCTTTCCGACTTACAAAATGTTCCATTTTACCTTTTATTTGCGGAGGGCATCCCAACTCGTTCGGACAATAATGATTCGCTTCGTCTTCTTCGCGGACAAGCTCTGTTCCACATTCAGGGCAGGTTTTAATGTATTCCGTTTTCAAACTATTAGGAGAACGTTTTGTTACATCCACGCCAGTAATTTTTGGAATAATCTCTCCTCCTTTTTCAACAAAAACAATATCGCCTACACGCACATCTAATTTTTCAATTACATCCGCATTGTGCAAAGATGCCCGTTTAACAACCGTTCCGGCAAGTGATACAGGTCGCAAATTTGCCACTGGCGTAATCGCTCCTGTGCGTCCCACTTGATACGAAATACTTTCCAAAATAGTGGAAACATTTTCTGCTTTAAATTTATAGGAAATAGCCCAACGTGGCGATTTTGCAGTGAAACCAAGCGATCGCTGTTGATCGTAGGAATTTACTTTTATCACGATGCCATCAATATCAAAATCCAATTGATAGCGCGCTTTGTTCCAATGTTGAATAAATTCCCAAACGCCATTTATATCCGCCACTTTCCGAAGGTGTTCCGATGTTTTAAAACCCCATTTCTTAGCACCTTCCATGCTTTCAAAATGGTTTTTAAACGAAAGATTTTCGCCTAACACATAATACAAAACACAATCTAATTTTCGTTTTGCAACAACAGAAGAATCCAACATTTTTAATGTTCCGGAAGCTGTATTTCGCGGATTAGCGAGCAGCACATCACCTACTTCTTCGCGCTCTCTATTGATTTCATCAAACACAGGACGAGGTAAAAAAATCTCTCCGCGAATTTCAAATTCGTTAGGAAAATCGGTCGAATGCAATTTCAAAGGAATACTTTTTATAGTTTTCACATTCGCCGTTACATCATCTCCTTGCACGCCATCACCACGCGTTACCGCTTGCACTAATTGTCCATTTTTGTACGTCAAACCAATCGCAACACCATCGTATTTTAGTTCGCAAATATATTCCAATTGCTCGCCCGTAACTTTTTTTACACGCTCGTCAAATTCTCTTAAATCTTGCTCTGAATAAGTATTTCCGAGCGAAAGCATTAAATATTTATGTTTTACAGATTGAAATTCTTTCGCAATTTCTCCACCAACTCGTTGCGAAGGTGAATCGGATTTTAAAAATTCTGGAAATTCTTTTTCGAGCTGGATTAATTCTTCCAACAATTTGTCAAATTCAAAATCCGAAACAAGCGATTTTGACAACACATAATAATTATAATTGTGTTGATTCAAGGCATTCGAGAGTTCTTCAATTTTATGTTGAGCTTCTTCTTTGGTCATTTTAATTTAGAAATTACAGTACAACATACGATTTTTTCCATTCAAATCTTTTTTCAAAATAATATTTTTCGCATCGTTTATTTCTAAAAAATCAATCAAATTATTTCCTTGTGATTCATTGATTTCAAAAAATAATTTTCCGGCAGGTTTTAAATTTATTTTCGCAAAAGCGATAATTTTTTTATAAAATAGTAAAGGATCATTGTCTTCTACAAACAAAGCCAAATGCGGTTCATAATTAAACACATTATCATTCATCAATACTTTTTCAGAAAGGCAAACATAGGGAGGATTGCTGACAATCACATCTAATTTTGTTAGAAAATATTCTGAATTAAAATTCAAAATATCGGTTTGCAAAAAAATAATTTTCACATTATTTAAATTAGCATTTTCTTGCGCTATTTTAATTGCTTCCGCAGAAACATCCATTGCGAAAATATCGGCTTCGGAAAAATATTTTTTCAACGCAATCGCAATACAACCGCTTCCGGTTCCGATATCCAAAATCGAAAAATTATTTTTCGGACATTCATTGATAATCCATTGTACCAATTCTTCCGTTTCAGGTCGCGGAATCAATACGTTTTTATTGACATTTAAAGTCATCCCGTAAAATTCTGTGTGTCCAAAAATATATTGTATTGGACAATTTTTTTTCAATTCATCAACCACAAAATTAAATTTAACAAGATCGGATTCGTTGATTCTATCTGACTTTTTCAGGATAATATCCGTTCGTGAAAAGCCAAGAATTTCATTGAAAGAAATAATAATAAATTGTTCAATTTCTTCTTTATCGTACCTATTTTTTAATTCTGTACGAAAATAAGAAACCAACGATTCGATTGTATTGTTTGCCAAATTCACGGGATAAAATTACATTTTAAAAATTAATTTTATGAAATAAAAACTACCTTCGCATGCGCGATGAACACGGACGAAAAATACATGCAACGTTGCCTCGAATTGGCAGCAAAAGGTTTCGGCAAAACAGCTTCCAATCCTTTGGTTGGCTGCGTAATTGTGCATGAAAATAAAATTATAGGTGAAGGTTTTCATGAAAAATTTGGCGAAGCGCATGCCGAAGTAAATGCCATTCGTTCTGTCAAAAATAAAACACTTTTAAAACACGCAACACTTTATGTAAATCTGGAGCCTTGCAGTCATTTCGGGAAAACGCCGCCTTGCGCCGATTTGATTCTCAAATATAAAATTCCGTATGTCATTATCGGAAATACAGATCCAAATAAATTGGTGAAAGGCAAAGGAATTCAGAAATTAATTACAAATGGCTGCGATGTAAAAGTGGGTATTTTAGAAAATGAATGTCGCGATTTGAACAAACGTTTTTTTGTTTTCCACGAGCAAAAACGTCCGTATATTATTTTAAAATGGGCGCAAACGAGTGATGGTTTTATTGACAAAAAGAGAACATTAAATGACGGACAAAAACCTTTGCAAATAAGTGATGAAAATTCGTTGAAACTTTCGCATCAATGGCGTAGTGAAGAACAAAGTATTTTAGTAGGTACAAATACCGCTTTACTTGATAATCCTAAGCTTTCTGCAAGAATTGTAAAAGGTAAAAATCCATTGAGAATTTTAATCGATAAAGATTTACGCGTGCCGAAAAATTATTTTTTGAGAGACGATTCTACGCCAACTTTGGTGTTTACTTCTATCAAAAAAAAAGAAACAAAAAACATAGAATTCATTAAGATAGATTTCAAAAAAAATAGTTTGAATCAGGTATTAAAGGATCTTAACAAAAAAAATATTTTGTCTGTAATTGTTGAAGGAGGGGCGCAATTATTAAATAGTTTTATAAAAGAAAACCTTTGGGATGAAGCGAGAATAATCGTTTCACCTAAAAAGATAAAAAATGGAATAGCAGCTCCTATATTTCCTGAAAAAATAATTTTTCCCACTAAAACAAAAACAGATTTAATTCTCTATTATACAAACAAAAAATAAATTTTATGGAACTATTAAAAAAATTATGCAGCATTCACGCGCCTTCTGGAAACGAATCAGCAATGACAGCATTCGTATTGGATTATGTAAAAAAGAACAGTAAAAACTGGAAAACAAAACCTGTCATCCATGCTGGAAAAGGATTTCAAGATTGCATTGTATTGGTTTTCGGTAAACCGAGAACGGCTATTTTCGCACATTTAGATTCGATTGGATTTACGGTTCGGTACGGAAATGAATTAGTGAAAATCGGCGGTCCGAGAACAAAAAGCAACTACGTATTAACCGGCGCAGACAGCAAAGGAAAAATCGAATGCAAGTTAAAAGTGGATGCCAAAGAAAATATTTCGTATGAATTCAATCGCGAAATTGACAGAGGTACCGATTTGGTTTTCAAAACTAATTTTAGAGAAGATAAAAATTTCATTCAATGTTCTTATATGGACAATCGCTTAGGTGTTTGGAATGCGCTGAAAGTAGCCGAAACATTGAAAGACGGAATCATTGCTTTTTCGTGTTGGGAAGAACACGGCGGCGGAAGTGTGGAATATTTAGGTCGTTTTATTTATGAAAAATACGAGGTCGCTCAGGCTTTAATTTCCGATATTTCGTGGATTACAAATGGCGTTCAACATTCCAAAGGCCCTGTTATTTCCATGCGTGACAGAGGTATTCCACGCAGAACATATTTGAATCAAATTATTGAAATCGCTAATAAAAGTAAAGTGCCATTTCAGCTCGAAGTGGAAGGTTCTGGTGGCAGCGACGGACTTTCTTTACAACATTCTCCTTATCCGTTTGATTGGTGTTTTGTAGGCGCAGCGGAAGAAAATGTACATTCTCCAGATGAAAAAGTGCATAAAAAGGATATCGAAGCAATGGTAAATTTATACCGCGTTTTAATGGAAAAGCTGTAAGAAAAACGGCTATAAATCAAAACGCTTTGTTACTTTTGCAGCCTCAAAAAATTATTTTTTCAAACCATGATTAGTACTTCCAATTTATCGCTTCAATTCGGCAAACGCGTTTTGTTTGATGAAGTGAATATCAAATTTACGCCGGGCAATTGTTACGGAATTATCGGTGCCAACGGCGCTGGCAAATCTACTTTTCTAAAAATTTTATCAGAAGAAATTGATCCTACAAAAGGTCAAGTCATTATGGTTCCGGGACAACGTTTAGCGGTGTTAAACCAAGATCACTTTGCGTTTGACGAAGTAAATGTGTTGCAAACTGTGTTGATGGGACATTCTAAACTTTGGAAAATAATTAAAGAGAAAGATGCGATTTATGCAAAGCCTGATTTTAACGATGCAGACGGACTTCGTGCTTCCGAATTGGAAACCGAATTTGCCGAAATGAACGGTTGGAACGTGGAAAGCGAAGCTGCATCTTTACTCAGCGGCTTAGGTGTGAAGGAGGAATTTCATCAAAAATTAATGAAAGAATTGAGCGGAAAAGAAAAAGTACGCGTATTGTTAGCGCAAGCTTTATTCGGAAATCCAGATATTTTATTGCTGGATGAACCGACAAACGATTTGGATATTGAAACCATTTCATGGCTCGAAAATTTCTTGGCAGATTTCGAAAACACCGTTATTGTTGTTTCTCACGACAGACATTTTTTAGATACCGTTTGCACACATATTGCTGATATTGATTTCGGTAAAATAAATTTGTATTCTGGAAACTATAGCTTTTGGTATCAATCCAGTCAATTGGCATTGAAACAAAAATCAGATCAGAATAAAAAAACAGAAGATAAACGTAAAGAATTACAAGATTTTATCGAGCGATTTAGTGCCAATGCTTCTAAATCGCGACAAGCTACAAGTCGTAAAAAATTATTAGAAAAATTAACTGTGGACGAAATAAAAGCGTCTACCAGAAAATATCCTGGAATTATTTTCAGGCAAGAACGTGAAGTGGGTGATCAAATTTTGAGTGTTGAAAAACTGAGTAAATCATTGGACGGAAAAAAATATTTTTCGAACATCCATTTCACAATTAATAAAGGGGATAAAATTGCTTTTGTGTCGAAGAAGCGCATTGCTGTTACAACATTTTTTCAAATTCTGGCAGGCGAAGTAAAACCTGATTCGGGCGAATGTACATGGGGCTCGACCATTACAAAAGCTTATCTACCCAATGAAAACTCACATTATTTCGATGAGTCTCTTAATTTAATTGATTGGTTGCGACAGTTTTCAAAAGATAAAGACGAAACTTTTATTCGTGGCTTTTTAGGGAAAATGCTTTTCTCAGGAGAAGAAACATTGAAAAAAACGAACGTACTTTCTGGTGGCGAAAAAGTGCGTTGCATGCTTTCGCGAATGATGTTGTTGAACGCGAATGTGTTGATTTTAGACGAACCTACCAACCATTTGGATTTGGAATCTATCACCGCTTTAAATAATTGTTTGAGAGATTTTAAAGGCATTATTTTATTTACTTCTTTCGACCATGAATTAGTGCAAACCGTTGCCAATCGTGTTATCGAATTAACACCCAAAGGTATCATTGACAAAGTAATGCCTTACGATGAATTTCTCGAAAATGAATCTGTAAAAACAATGCAAGCGGCTTTTTATAAATAATTATTTTCCAATAATTTTGTCTTTCAAAAAAATAATTTTTCAAAGTCGAACTATTTATATTTTTCTAAATAATTTGTCGCAAACGTAGCATATTTAGAATCCGTAGCACGATCCGATATTTTCAAAAAATAAATTTTTGCTTGGTCTTTTTCTCCTCTGTCAAATAAATTTTTTCCAAGAAAATAAATAGCAGCACTTTGTCCGTAAAAATTTTTACTGTTTTCAATTAACTTCCATTTTGAATCGGCTTCTTTTGTTTGACCAGAAGCTTGTAAAGCCCATCCGTAGCACAAATTAAATTGTTCTGATAAAGAATCAGACAATATACCTTTCAGGTTAATTGTTTTAAAAGCCTCAATAGCGGCGTTGTAATTTTTATTGTACGTTTCAATTTCTCCATAGGAAAAAGCAGGATTGTATTTACCTGGAAAAAGCTTCATCGCGCGTTTGTGCAAAAGTAATGCGTACGCATCCTGTGGCAGATAATTCAAGGATTTTAGATAACTATCGTAATCATTTTTATTACTGTCAGATTGCAAATAATTTGCCAACATAATGTCTTCTTTTCGAACAGAAGTATCTGCCTTTTGAATAAAATCAGTAAATGTTTTTTTATATAAAATATTATTTTTTGCATACTCCAACATTCCTTGATAGAAAAGTGCCTTGTTTGAATGTTCCAATGTATCCGCAGCTTTCAAATCGTTTTTTGCATCCTGATAATAGCCCAATACCGCATGGATAAAAAAGGCATTGTTGTAGATGGAGACATCCAAATGCTGCTTTTTTAATGCTTCTGAAATATATTTTTTGGCGAGAACTAAATTTCCATTTTGAAAATATGCACCAGCGATATCGCTGTAAATAGAAGCTTCTTCTGGAAAATAAGTAGTCATTTTTTTATACACTTCAATTCCTGCGTCCAAGGCTTGTCGCTCAAAAAACATAGCTGCGTAATCATCTATTTCGAACATTAATTTTTTGGAATCTTTCTCTTCGTTTTTCAATTCATCAAGTTGTTTTATCAATTCGTCTTTCAGCAAAGATGCACTGTATATGTAGCATAAACTTTTACGGATGTCCATCCGATCTGGTTTAATTGCCAAAGCTTTCAGCCAATATTCGGCAACTGTTTTTGCAGCTTCCTTATTGAGAATAAGTGCAGGTGGATTGTCGTTTGCTATATCTGGTTGGTAAATGGATTCATTCGTATCGGAAGTGGAAGAAACGTACAGATTGGATTGCATAAAATCATTGAGTGCCACATTTCCTTTCATCAACAAAACATCCGGATTGTCTGGATATTTTTTCATGTAAACATCAATGGTGGAGTCAGCCGCAGCATATTTATTTTGTTGCAATAAATCACGAATAACTGTGCTTACATCGCTTTGCGCGGAAGTATTTCCGGAAATAAAAAATAGAAAAAAGAGGCTTCCAAAAATTATTTTTTTAATCTTCATTTAATCGATGTTTTTACTTTTAAACGTTCCTGCGCTTGATTAAATTCCGTAAACATTTCGTTGAAACGAGCCGTTATTTTTTGCATAAATGATTCATCCAATAATTCCTGAATTCCTTCTAATCCAGCAATTTCATTCTGATTTATTTTAAATATTTGCTCCATAAAACCAGCTTCAAATTGAATAATAAATTTATCATTCATCCCGAAAACGGTGATGTGAATACTTTTGTGCGGAATATTTCCGATGATGCGCATAATCTTTTAGAAAATCAAAAATACGGAATTAAATTATTAGGAACAAAAAAAAATAATTGTTCAAGTTTCATCAAGCATGTTGATGAATAATTACCTCCGTTGCACCGTAACCGTAATGTTTGTAAGGTGCATCGTAAAAAGTAATTCCATCGTAAGCGGAAAGAATTTGGAGAATTTCCTGTTTCAAACGGCCCGTGCCGACGCCGTGTATGAAAATTATTTTTCGGATATTGGAACACATCGCTTCGTTTAATTTTTTTTGGACGTGGCTGAGCTGGATCACGATAATTTGTGCGTTTGTCATTCCTTTGGAAGAATCGACTAATTCTTCGATGTGTAAATCAATTTCCCAATTCCCTACGCCAGATTTTCCAATTCGTGGTTTACTTTTTTTCGGAATTATTTTTTTGTCTTTTTCAAAAATAGCTGTTGAAAAATTATTTTTTGGAAGGTCTATTTTGGGTGATTCTATTTTTGGAGGAATAGGCTCGTTTAATACCAATTTGCTCACAAAATAAGGAATTTCAAAACCGTCGTCGGTAATTATTTTCACGATTTTTTTATTCAAGAATTCGGAAATAACGCCGCCGCCTTGCTCGTTTAAAAATTTTATTTTATCACCAACTTTAAATTCCATCGCGTGAAGCATTTTTACAAAAATACAAAACTAAATCGTTTCTTCATACGCTCCTGAATGAACAACAGAATAGGCTTCAATACCTTGTTCATTACACTCTTTCAGCCATTTTTCAATTTGCCATTTAGAATTGGATGCGTCAAAAATTATTTTTTTGAAGTCGTAAATTTGACAAATTGTTTTTAGATTCGTTTTCGGATTGTGTGAAATAATGACGTAATCCACTTTTAGCTTTTGAAAAATTATTTTTTTGGGAAGGTTTATTTTCTCGTTTACAAAAATTATTTTTTTAGTTCTAAATTGAATACATTTATTTTTCAAAAAAAAGTTTTTCTGAATATAATTTCCTCCTGTATCTGCGCCGATCAGTGTATGCGATAGAATTCCTTTTTCGAACCAATTGGGTGTAATATGTAAAGAAATTTCATTGGGATTGTTTAAAAATGCAGTATCGGCAATTAAAAAATTATTTTTTCCAACGATGAAATCGCAAGCGCTCGTTTTGGCAACATTGTAAACGATAAATCGCGATTGATTTTGTTCTGATTTTTGTTCAAAAACTTGTATCGTCAACAGTAAAATAAAAATTCCGAGTGCGATAAATAAATAGTTTAATTTTTTTCGAAAAATATACATCAGCATAAAAAATAATCCAAAATAAATAATCCACGTTTCGGTTGCATTGATTGATATTCCTTGCGTAAGTGAATAAGGCGTGAATCGAATTTCTTTCACGAAATAATTTAATCCTCCTATTAAAAAAATTAAAATCTTTGATAAAAATCCAGCGATAAATGCAAGTTTCCCAGTTATAAAAAGGAGAATGCCAGCGTATATACTGAGCGTTGCGAGCGGTATAACTACCACGTTGGAGACTAAAAAATAATTTGGAAACTGGTGAAAATAAAACATACTAAGCGGAAACGTAATAAACTGCGCCGCAAAAGAAACAGCAACAATGGACCAAATTTTATCCAAAAGCCAGTATTTTGTTTTCCATAAACGATATATCCAAGGGAAAATGGATACGATGCCAAGTACTGCCAAATACGAAAGTTGAAAACCAACTTCGGCAATTAAGTGCGGATTAATTGCCAGCAATAAAAATGCGGATGCTGCCAATGTGTTGTAGATAAGACTATTTCGATGAAAGGCATTGGCAATAACTACAAAACTCAACATCGTGGAAGCCCGCAATACCGATGGTGAAAGCCCAGTAAGCATTGCATAAAACCAAAGCATTGCTAAAAGAAAAATCCCTTTTATAAAATTCCCGTATCGAAATTTTTCAAGAAAAAATAGCAAGTAGTTGAACACAACAAAAATAATTCCAACATGTAAACCAGAAACCGACAAGACATGCAACACGCCGCCTGCCGCGTAATCCGAGGTAGTTTCCGTATCAATGTCATTTTTATAACCGAGAATAAGTGCAGATGTTACAGCAAATTCTTGCCCTTGAACATTGTATTTTTTTAAAACAGCAAGACAATATGCTTGCGTACGAATGGCAGCAGCACGAATAAAATTTCCTTTGTTGATACCTGTTGAAATAAAATTTCCTGCAGAAATATGATTTTGTAAATAAATAGTGTGAAGCGCTAAATATTTTTTGTAATCAAATTCAGATGGATTTTGTGGCGTATTTATTTCTGAAAAATTATTTTTCACGAGCACTAAATCGCCGTACTTTAATTTGGCAGAAAGTTCGTTTTTAGGTAGATAAAACAATGCTTTTCCCGATGTGCTTTTCCAACTTTTATTTTGACGAGTAGAAATAACCGAGCCAATCATTTTAATTGATTTCTCTTTTTCAACAAGTGGCTCTTCTATTTTTACCAAGCAAAAATCGGATCCAGAAATATAATTTCCAAAATAGCTTGAGCGAAATTTCGTAGTGTTATCAAGCGTTATTTGATAAGCAGCCAAAAAAAGTAAGGAGGAAAGTGTCATTCCGTAAAGCCAACGGAAGCGATAATTTGCGCCTGACTTTTTATGAAAAGTAAAAGTGGCAATACTGGAAAATAGCACAGCCATAAGGACTTTCAGCCAAAAGGAATATTCTTCCATATAAATGGCAGCACTAATACCGGCGATAAAAGGAAGAAGCAAACGCACCAGCGGCGCACGATGGATTAGATTCATGCACAGCGGGTTTACGTTTCTATTTACTCAAAATTTTAAATTCCGTTCTACGATTTTGTTGGCGACCTTCATCGGTATCATTGGTAGCAATCGGTTGCGTCATTCCGTAACCTTTAAATTGCAAACGCGAAGCAGAAATACCTTTTGAAACTAAATAATTAACAACGGATTGCGCGCGACTTTCAGACAATTTTTGATTGTGCTCCAAAGAACCTTTGTTATCCGTATGCCCGGATATTTCTATTTTAAGCGTTGGTACATCGTTCATTAATTTTATCAAACGTTCTAATTCGTTCGTCGATTCTGGACGAAGCGTGGCTTTATCTGTATCAAAGAAAATATTTTCCAACACAATTTTACTTCCAACTGCTACTTTATTCAAGGCAATATTTTTTTCAATGACTTGATACGCCGCCGTATCTGGCAAATTCACATTTTCCGAATGAAATAAATAATCTGGAGCTTTTACCGTAATTCCATAATTTTTTCCGGAAGGCAATGACACCAAATATTTTCCAGATTTACTGTTAGATGAAAACGTAGCAATGGTTTGATTTTTTTTAATGTCCACAATTTCAATAGAAGCTTCCAATGGTTGTTGTGTGATGGCATCTGTAATAACACCCTTTAAAATGGTTGTACGTGCTGTTTTTATTTCCATCGCTGGAGCAATCACCATTTCTTTAACAGGAGCCACTGCATTAGCAAGTAAGTTGTCTTCATTGTTCAACACCAATGGTTTTTCGGGACCTAAAAAAGTAATCATGTAAATGTCCTTATCTCCGTAGCTATCGCCTTTTGCAGATGCATAATAACCGTGTTTCCCGCTACCGGAAATAACAAAAAATACATCGTCATCGGCAGAATTAATAGGATATCCCAAATTTACGGGTTCCGACCATTGTCCATTTTCATACACCGATTTAAATATATCGTAACCGCCCATGGTGTTATGACCTTTGGAGCTGAAATAAAGTGTTTTTCCATCTGGATGAATGAAGCAACCTTCCTCATCGTATTTAGTATTGATGACAGGTCCGAGGTTTTGTGCATCGCCCCATTTTCCTTTGTCATCTTTTTGCGTCATGTAAATATCTCGTCCACCAAGTCCGCCTGGTTTGTCGCTCACAAAATACAGTGTGTTTCCGTCTGGAGAAAGACTCACTGTAGATTCATGATAAGGAGAATTTATTTTTTTACTCATGCGTTCCGGTTTCGACCACTGATCGCCTTGTAAATCGCTTTCATAAATATCACCTCCGTCTTTTTCCTTAAAACGATAAACATATAAAGTCTGACCGTCAGCAGAAAGTCCTGCCGTAGCATCGTGATCGGGCGTATCAATTGGAGGTCCCATATCTTCCGCAGGTGTCCATTTTCCATCTTTAAAATAAGAAATGTATAAATCTTCAAAATATTGTCCTGAGCCAGGATCTATTTGTCCGCCAGTTGTATTGGGTCTTCGCGAAGTAAAAATCATTTCAGACTCATCAGCAGAAATCAATGGTCCATATTCCGGATATTTCGTATTGATAGCGTCTCCCAGATTATCAATAAAAACTCTTACCGGATGTTGCACCATTTCTTTTCCCGTATTACATTCTTCTATCCCTTTATTGGCGGCAGCTATATTGTCCATGTTTTCTTTTTTCGCAGGCGTATTTTGGAGGTATAGTTGAAATTCGCCGATGGCTTTATCCCAATCCATATTGAGATGATACCCTTCTCCCAGCAATAAATGTATTTGCGGATCCACGTTCGGATTCAATGAAAATGCTTTTTGCAAATAAGTAAGTGATTTTGATTTGTAAGCCGAATACAAATAACAACTTCCAATTTTAAAATTCAATAACGCATTATTCGGATTAAAATTGTTAGCTTGCAAATAACTGGGCAATGCCAAATTATACATGTATATTCCTTGTTGATAGAGAACATCTCCAGCATCAATGGATTTCAAGGCTTCTTTCAATCCAGCTTTATCGCCTTCAAAATTTTTTTTCACAAACTCTACATTTTGAGCCGCTGCACATTGTGCAATAATCACTATCAGTAAAATAAATAATTTCTTCATCATCTTTGTTTTTTATTCAGTTTAAAAAAATAATTTTTCGAGGTAATTTATTGACAACCTTGTGAATAATCTTTTCCTGCTGCTACGCCGAGTGTGGCGGCAGTGCTCCAATCCTGGCAAGCGCCACTTGCATCGCGCAACATTTCTTTTGCTATTCCACGATTCAAATACGCATATCCATATTTCGCGTTTAGCTGAATGGCTGCGTTGCAATCGTCTACAGAACCTTTGTAATCTTTTAATTTAAATTTCGCGGAAGCTCTATTATTATAAGCATACGCATATTCCGGATTTAAACTCAAAGCTTTTGTAAAATCGTCTATTGCGCCTTGGTAATCGCCTTTGTCAAATTTTGCGCTACCGCGATTATTGTATGCAATGTAATCGTCTTTTTTCAAAGAAATAGCGCTGGAATAATCCTGAATAGCACCGTCTAAATCGCCGGCTTTACGTTTTGCGCTACCACGGTTGTTAAAGGAAAAAGCCATTTTCGGATTCACAATCAACGCTTTATTATAATCCGCAATTGCGCCTGTATAATCGTTCAATTGACGTTTTGCGCTGCCGCGATCATTATAAGCGTAGGCATAATCTGGTTTGTTGGAAATGGCTTTGGTAAAATCATCCACGGCGCCTTTGTAATCGGCATTCTGAAATTTTATTTCTCCTCTAAAATAATACGCTTGCGCATTTTTTGGATTCAATCGAATAACGGAGGAATAATCACTTTCCGCGCTTTTGTCGTTCAGCGCATCTTTCACTTGCGCGCGACTGAAATACGCGTTTGTATCGTTTTCATTTAATATCAACGCTTTGTTGTAATCATCCATCGCGCCTTTGTAATCCTTGGTTTCAGCTTTTGTGATGCCACGATTATAATATGCTTTTTCGAAATCCGGTTTCAACGTAACCGCTTGCGTAAAATCGCCAATTGCGCCGTTGTAATTACGATTGGCAAAATCGCTGATACCTTGATTGTACATTTTTTCAGCATCCTGATTCGGCAAAAGCGTAGTCGCTTTTACCGTGTCTGTTTGCGCGTGCAAGATTTGAGCGAAAGAAAAAATCAGTGCTGCAAAAAATATTTTTTTTATCATCGTTTTATTTTTTAAGATGGATGGAGTAAAAATAGGAAGATTTTTTAATTTTTAGATATTTCTTTTAATTGAAAATAATTCTTCAAAAATAAGGTTTGAAAAATTATTTTTTTGAACGCTTTTTTTCGGCAACGGATTGCACTCTATCTGGCTCAGCTTCCACTATTTTTTCTGGCTCACGTGCTGCATTGAATTCTCATTTCGAAAAATTTAAATTTACAGAAATCAGCATTCAGAAACATTCAATACTTTTGCAATCAAAAAAAACTATATTTGTAGTATCAAAAAAATATTTTTTATGAATGAAATAAAAAGCAGTTGGAGCAGCAATGAAATTTTGGAGGTTTACAATACTCCGCTTATGGAGCTTATCTATCGCGCAGCAAGTGTTCATCGCCAGTACAACAATGCGGAAGAAGTTCAAATCAGTTCACTAATTTCTATTAAAACAGGCGGTTGCCCAGAAGATTGTAGTTATTGTCCGCAAGCAGCACGCTATCATACCGATGTGAAAGTACATAAATTATTATCCGTTTCGGAAGTTACAGCAGCAGCAGATAAAGCAAAAGCAGGAGGAGCATCTCGTTTGTGCATGGGTGCTGCTTGGCGCGAAGTACGCGATAATAAAGACTTTGACAATGTCATCGAAATGGTAAAAGCCGTGAATGCTAAAGGCATGGAAGTATGCTGTACCTTAGGGATGCTTACTGAAAACCAAGCGAAACGCCTTGCAGATGCAGGCTTGTACGCATACAATCACAACTTAGATACTTCCGAAGAAAATTACGAAAAAATAATTACCACACGCACTTACGAAGATCGTTTGAATACCATTCAGAATGTTCGGAAAGCGAATTTGACCGTTTGTTCTGGAGGTATCATCGGCTTGGGCGAGAGCGTAGAAGATCGCATTGGAATGTTACTCACACTTTCCAGATTACAGCCACAACCAGAATCTGTTCCTATCAATGCGCTTGTTCCTGTAGAAGGCACTCCGCTGGGAAGTCAGCCTTTAGTCCCAATTTGGGACATGGTTCGGATGATTGCTACCACGCGAATTGTGATGCCAAAAACAGTAGTGCGCTTATCCGCAGGTCGTACGCAAATGTCCCTCGAAGGACAAGCCTTGTGTTTTATGGCAGGTGCAAGTTCTATTTTTGCTGGAGATAAATTATTGACCACACCCAATCCAGATTACAATACCGATATGGAAATGTTTTCGATACTCGGTTTAAAACCCCGTGCGGCAGATAAAAGCAGGCAAAAACAAGTAGCAGAAAATTAATTTTTCAAACTCTATTTCACAGTGAAAAAAATAAGTGCATTTGTAATTTTCTTTTTCACAGTCATTTCTGCTTTCGCTGGATATCATAGTAATCATGGAGATCTCGACAAGAAACACAAAAAATATTTTGTAGCAGTAGGCTATGGAATTGGCACAGCAAAATGGTATTCGCGTTTTCAAAATACCAATTTGTTAAGTACAGATGGATCTGTTATCGAAACCGGAAACACTACGTTTCAAACACAAAACCCAACTAATTTTTATAATTTTGAAGTTTCCTTTCCGGTGCAACGCGTACGCTTGGGTTTAGGTATTTCCTTTGAAAGTTTTTATTTGGATAAACTTTATTTTACGTCTCCTTCCACCATTGCTAGCAATTACATTGTATTCGACGACAACATTCGTTTTGATAAATTTTATGGAATGATTGAAATTCCGTTTAAGCCGGAAAGCAATCAGCCGTATTCTTTCAGTTTTATCGGGCGTTTAGGTTACTACGGGTACAACGGCTTGGCACATTTAGGTTTTTTCGGACAAAACGCTTTGGCAAGCACTTACCTTGCTAATATTGCCTTTCTTGCCGATTACGAACTGTTTACTCAAACCTATCTCTATGTGTCGCCTTGCTTAGAATTTAAGTATTTCCGAAATAATAAAAACGAAGTTCCGAGTATTATTGTTCATGATATTTACACGGCAGGTATCGTATTTGGAATACGTGTTGATTTAGGAAAAAAGTAATTGTATGCACGATTCTAAAAAGAAACTTGACACAGAACATTTTTTGTCAGATGCTCTTTTAGTCCGCCAACAAAACGATTCGCTTCGTGCGCTTTCTGTCAAAAAGAATTTAATTGATTTTTGTTCCAATGATTACTTGGGTTTTGCGCGTTCCGAGAAATTACAAGACAAAATAAAAGCTGCTGAAAAAAATATTTTTTCAAACGGATCTACTGGCTCTCGATTACTTTCGGGCAATTCGGAGATGGCAGAAATCTTAGAAAAAAAAATTGCGGATTACCATCAGGCGGAAGCCGGATTGATTTTTAATTCGGGATACGATGCCAACATCGGTTTGTTTTCATCGCTGCCAAAAGAGAGCACGATTATTTACGACGAGCTGATTCACGCTTCTGTACACGATGGCATACGACTTTCTAAAACAACTGCTTTGCGCTTTATGCACAATGATTTATTTCATTTAGAAGCACGTTTAAAAACAGCCGAAGGAATTATTTTTGTTGCCGTTGAATCCATTTATTCGATGGATGGAGATGCTGCTCCATTAAAAGAAATTTCTGCCTTATGCGAAAAATACGAAGCGTATTTAATCGTGGATGAAGCTCATGCAACAGGCATTTTCGGTAAAAAAGGTGAAGGAAAAGTAACAGAACTACAACTCGAAAAAAAAGTTTTTGCACGCGTTCATACCTTCGGAAAAGCTTTAGGATGCCACGGAGCCATTGTTTTAGGAAGTAATGCACTCCGAAATTATTTAATTAATTTTGCACGAAGTTTTATTTATACCACCGCATTGCCTTATCACGCCTTAATTTCCATAAATTGTGCGTACGATTTTTTAGCTGAATCCAACACCGAAAAAGAGCAGCTCAAAAAAATAATTTTTCAGTATTGTTCTGAAATAAAAACTTTGGAAGGATTTGAGAAAACAACGAATGATGCGCCGATTCAGTGCATTACCGTTCCCGGAAATCAATCTGTAAAAAAATTAGCAAGCGCTTTACAAAATAAAGGTTTTGATGTTCGCCCAATTTTAAGTCCGACCGTTCCGAAAAACAAAGAAAGACTCCGAATCTGTTTGCATTCTTTCACAACCGAAAGTGAAATTTCTACTTTTATAAAAACGCTGAAAGAACAATCCGAAAAACCGTAATTTAGCGCATTCTTAATTCATAAAATGAAAACTATTTTTGTTGCCGGTATCGGAACAGATGTCGGAAAAACAGTGGTAGCAGCTGTTTTAACAGAAGCTTTAAAGGCTGATTATTGGAAACCTGTTCAAACAGGCAGCTTTTTCGGAACAGATACTGAAAATGTAAAAAAATGGGTGACGAATGAAAAAACTTTTTTTCATCCCGAAGCCTATTGTTTGGAGCAATATATGTCGCCACATGCTGCGGCAGAATGGGAAAAAATTTCCATCAAATTGGAAAATATACAAATTCCAAAAACCTCCAATCATCTTGTTATTGAAGGCGCAGGCGGAATTATGGTTCCGCTTAACAACAAGGAATTTGTAATTGACATTGCTAAAAAAGCAAATGCCGAAGTAATATTGGTAATTCAAAATTATCTGGGAAGCATCAACCATTCCTTACTTTCGATTGATGTGTTAAAACAGCGCGGACATAAAATCATGGGATTTATTTTAAACGGTCCGCGAAATGCGTCTTCCGAAAAAGTAATTTTAGCTTACAGTGGCTTGAAATGTCTTGGCTCTATTGGAAAAGAAAAAGAAATAAAAAAAGAAATCGTTTCCAAATACGCTTTGGATTTTGAAAATATCTTGAATGAAAAATAATTTTTCAATTTAAAAAAATGACACTTTCCGAAAGAGATAAAGCTGTAGTTTGGCATCCCTACACGCAAATGAAAACAGCAGATTTACCCATCGCCATTGTGCGCGGAGAAGGCACTTACCTTTTTGATGATACCGAGAAAAAATACATTGATGCCGTTTCTTCGTGGTGGGTAAATGTACATGGACACGCACATCCGCACATCGCAAAAACAATTTTCGCACAACTCCAAACACTCGAACACGTAATATTTGCAGGCTTTACACATGCTCCTGCGGTAGAACTTTCGGAACGGCTTTTAAAAAAGCTTCCGAACAATCAGCAAAAAATATTTTTTTCAGACAACGGTTCTACTGCCGTAGAAGTGGCGTTGAAAATGGCTTTTCAATATTGGAGCAATCAAAATTTACCTCGAAAAAAAATCATTGCATTCAAAGATGCCTATCACGGCGATACGTTTGGAGCAATGTCGGTAAGTGCTCGCAGCGCGTTTACACATCCGTTTTTTCCTTTTTTGTTTGATGTCCTTTTTATTGATATTCCTTCCGAAGGTTCTGAAAATAAAGCCTTGGAGCAATTAAAAAAAGCAGTTGAAGAAAATAAAAATGATGTAGCCGCTTTTATTTTTGAGCCGTTGTTGCAAGGTACAGCTGGAATGAAAATGTATCAACCTTCGGCTTTGGATGACTTGCTTACGTATTGTAAACAAAAAAAAATTATTACGATTGCCGATGAAGTAATGACGGGTTTCGGACGAACCGGAAAATTTTTTGCAACTCATTATTGCACGCAAAAACCTGATATTTATTGCCTTTCTAAAGGATTGACAGGCGGAACAATGGCGATGGGAATTACTTCTTGTGCGCAATTTATTTACGATGCTTTTTTGTCGGATGATAAATTAAAAACTTTTTTTCACGGACATTCTTATACCGCAAACCCTGTTACTTGTGCAGCTGCATTGGCGAGTATGGATATTTTTGACGATCCCAAAACCTTTGAAAATATTCATCGTATCGAGAAATTACAAAAACAATTTATCGAGAAAATAAAAAACAATCCGAAAATTAAAAATGCACGTTGCATTGGAACTGTTGCTGCAATTGATTTATACAACGACACGAATACATCCTATTTTAATGAAATTCGCGACAAAGCATACCATTATTTTTTAGACAAAGGTGTTTTATTGCGTCCGCTCGGAAACATTATTTACATTATGCCGCCGTATTGTATTTCGGATGAAGATTTGCGCTACGTGCAAGATTGCATTGAAAAATTTATTGCTGAAGAAATGATTTAATCACTCAAAATTTACACTCAAAAAAATATTTTTTTGAACATGGAAAAAATTGGAAATAGAATTAGTATTGAAAAGACTGCCGATCGTTTACACATTGAAATTGTTGCTTCTACAAATGCGGATAATTTAAAACGTAATTTATTAATTATTTGGTTATTGATGTGGACTGCATTGGGCGTTATTGTTGCTTCTCAATATGTTCAATTACGCGATCCAAATCAAAAAACATTTCTGATTGTTTATTTAGGATTTTGGCTTTATTACGAATATAAAGTAGGAAAAACATTGCGCTGGAGAATGTTCGGAAAAGAAATTATTGATATAAATAACGAAACTTTTTCCATCACAAAAATGCTTTCCGGAAAAGGAAAAGAAGAATTATTTGAGTTAAAAGACATTCACGAATTACACTTGTTTGAAGGCAGAGAAAAAGGTTTTTTCAAATCGTTAAATAATTCTTATTGGGTAATCGGATTTGGCTCCGTAGCTTTTGATTATGATGGAAAAGAAATAAAATTTGGATTGCAAGTGGAAGAAGAGGAAGCGAAACAATTAATGAAAATGGTCAAATATCGCTTGAAGAATTAAAAAAACAATTTTAAATTCTAATTCGTTTTTCCATTTAAAAAATCCAACTGCTTTACTTTTAGTAATCCTAAATTTAGTGTTGGTATTTTATTTATAGGGTTTATTTTAGCGGAATCAGGATTTATTTCGCCTCTTATCGCAGTTTTTCCAACTGCCGAAGCAATCCAGTGATAGAATTTAAAATCTCCTAATAATTCAAAACTTCCATCAGGTTTTGTAATGGTATGATACGAATGCAGCCAGTATTGATTCCATCCTAAAACAACTCCGCCTTGTATTGGCTTATTATTTTCATCAACCAAATGTCCGATAAGACGATACGTATGGAATTGAGAATAATTATAATAGTTGGGTAAAAAAACAGGTTTGCCTTTCACTGCTTTTGGATTGAAATGCTTAAATGCCTCCACCACGGGTTTCACCGTGCCATACACAGTAAAACCATTGACTTTTGTTGTTCCTTTCTGATTAACAACACCCATGTATTTATTACTGTAATTTCCCCAATCAACATCTTTATATTGCCACCACGAATAGCCTATTGCACCACAGTTATAGGCTTGTGTCAATGTTTTTTCTGCAAAATATTTTTGTTGCTGATACGTAACAGAATCATTGTCTGCTGCAATCGCAGTTTCTCCAATTATCCAAGGTTTACCAGTATATTTTCCATACCAATACATTTCATTTCTAACTTGTTCGGTTTCGTATTCATACGGATGATAGGAAATAAAATCAACATCCAGAATAGTTGGATCCCACTTAAACACTTCTCTAATTCCTTCTAAACCAATAGTTGATAATTGATACGCAGCATTTCGCTTTTGTATCTCGCTCCAATTCTTTACGATTAAATAAATATCTTTTTTCTTTCTGGGTATAGAATCAAAATAGAGTGGTTCATTAAAAAAATCGTACGCCATTAAAGTAGGTTCATTTTTAAACCTATTTGTTATTTTTTCAAACAACGTATCAGAAGCGCTAAAATTAGGAACCATCCTAACCAATAAAATTACTTTTAAACCGGCTCTATCAGTAATTGTAAATAAATCAGACAAAGCATTAAAATAACGCGCATCGTTTTCGCTGTTATTAAGCACTATTGAACTGTCCTTTTTGTTGCCAATGGCAAATTCACTAATAAGTTTCTTTTGTTTATTAAAAGTTGTTTCTCCGATACCTACAATTCTGACCGTATTAAATCCCATTTTTTTTATCAAATCCATTTGTGCTTGCAATTGCATTAAGCTGGAATCTTTAGTGGTAAATCGAAATTTATTATTTGGATCATAGTTTTTCGTAGGACAAGGCCACAACTCCTTTTTATTACCTTGCATCGAAACAAAATAATTTAACACAATAGGAAAAAATGCAGAATCGCCGATGCTAAAATGATTGTGTTGGATAGACACAAAACCTTTCTTATTGCGAGTCGGTAAAATAATAGGACGCTTAATCGTGTCTTCATGCTGTTGAATGGACACTAACTTCTTTTTATTTTGCATGGATAAACGTTCTCTTTTACCTGAATAATAGAAATAGCACATTATCCCTATCGTAATTATAAATACATAAAGCGGTAAAAATGTTTTTTTATTCATCCATTAATGTGTCAATCGTCAGCAAAATTTGGTCAAAAGTAATATAAAATACAAGCGCTGCGTGTTTGTATTGAACCCAGTGAAAAAAGAGAACTATTTTTATCGTTCAAAAAAATAATTTTTCAAACCAATTTTTTCTCCATTAAATAATGTTGAATTTCTCCCCACATTAAATAGGATTTTTCTGTAATGGAATAACCTTGTTTTTGGTAAAAGCCGACAGCATTTTCGCGGGCGTGCAAAATTATTTTTTCAGCTCCTTTTTCGCGCGCTATTTTTTCGAGGTGAGAAATTATTTTTTTTCCAGCGCCTGTTTTCTGTCCGCTTTCACGAACGCCCATAAATCTCAATTGTGCAATTTCAGGAGTGTTTAATTGCAAACGACAAACAGCCAAAGCGTTTTTATTTTCATCCAATAACAAAGCATGAATAGATTCATTTTCCTGTTCGTCTTTTTCGCTGCCAACAGGTTTTCCCCAAGGCGCGCGCAAAACTTCCCAACGTAAACGATAATACGCTTCGAAATCGGCTACTGTTTTTGGCTCTATAATTTGCATTAAATATGAATCGCTCTTTTGCCTGTTGCGTCCATTGCCGCTTCTTTAACAGCTTCCGTAAAGGTAGGATGCGCATGACAAATACGCGCAATGTCTTCTGCGCTGGCGCGATATTCCATTGCTACAACGGCTTCCGCAATGATGTCGGCTGCGCGCGGACCAATAATATGCACGCCCAAAATTTCATCCGTTGCTTCGTCTGCTAAAATTTTAACGAATCCAAATTCGGCATCCATCGAAGCACGTGCTCTTCCGCTTGCTTTAAAAGGAAAATTACCAATTTTATATTTTTTATTTTGCGTTTTTAATTGCTCTTCGGTTTGTCCAACACTTGCCACTTCTGGCCAAGTATAAACCACTCCCGGAATTAAATTATAATCAATGTGCGGTTTTTGTCCTGCCATTATTTCTGCTACAAAAACACCTTCGTCTTCTGCTTTGTGCGCTAACATTGCGCCTTTTATCACATCACCAATCGCATAAATATTCGGTACATTGGTTTGCAAATGATCGTCCGTTTCAATTTTTCCTCTACTATCTAATTTTACACCCGCTTTATCTAAATTCAGATTTCCCGTGTACGCCTTTCTGCCAACAGCCACCAAACAAAAATCGCCTTTGAATTCTACCTTTTCGCCTTTCTCATTTTCTGCCGTAACGGTAACGTCATTTCCTTTTACAGAAGCGCCGGTTACCTTGTGTTTAAAGTAAAAATCGAAGCCTTCCTTTTTCAATACTTTTTGAAGTTCTTTGCCAAGTCCTTTATCCATCGTACTTATAATGCCATCTGTAAATTCGATAACGGAAACCTTTGCACCCAAACGCGCATACACAGATCCTAATTCTAAACCAATTACGCCGCCGCCGATAATAATGAGTTGCTTCGGAATTTCTGTTAAATTTAAAGCTTCGGTAGAAGTAATAATTCGTTTTTTATCAATCGTAATTCCAGGTAAGGAAACAGGTTTGGAGCCTGTCGCGATAATTATTTTTGCACTTTCTATTTGTGATTTGGTTCCGTCCGCTTTTGTAATTTCAACCGTAGTTTTATTCACAAAACTTCCGAATCCATTGTAAACAGTGATTTTATTTTTCTTCATCAAAAACGCAACACCATCGCAGGTTTGCTTCACCACATCGGCTTTGCGCTTTATCATTTGCGCTAAATTGATACTGATATTTTTTATATCAATGCCATGTTCTGTGAATTTATGTGTGGCATTAAAATAATGTTCCGACGAATCCAACAAGGCTTTGGAAGGAATGCAACCCACATTTAAACACGTCCCGCCCAGCGTATTGTAACGTTCAATAATGGCAGTTTTCATTCCCAATTGTGCGCAACGAATGGCTGCTACATATCCACCAGGACCAGAGCCAATAATTGTAACATCAAATTTTTCCATAAAAAATTATTTTTTCGATTTCAAAAGGCGAAGTTAATAAGAAAGTACGAAAAGAGGTTTCAAAAAAATATTTTTTCGAGGCGCTTTATTTTCGAGATTTTTTTGTTGAAAAGGGAAATGAATATTGCTTATTTTTGGAAGTGAAAAAATGTTTTGTATAAGCACATTTCAAAATTGCAAATTTACTCGACAAACCACTCGTTCATCGAAATACAAAAAAAAAAAATGAGTAATCAAGAGACAAAAAAACAGCACTGGGTACCGAAAACCTATTTAGAAAAATTTAGCATTGAGAGAAAAAAGGATGAATTTCTAATTTATGCTACAGACAAAATGGACTTAAAAAATCCATTTAGTACTAATGCAAGGGATATATGTGCAGAAAATTATTTATATACATTACAAGGAGAAACTGAAGAACAAAGACAGCTAATTGAAAATATATATGGAAAATCATTTGATGATAATTACAATAGATTTTATTCAATACTCACCAATCCAAAAATCAACCAAATTCTTCCTTCAGCAAGCAAATTAATAATATCAACGGCTGTTACATTATTATTTCGCAATCCTAAGCTAAGAAATAGTAACAATAATTTATTCCGTGAAATTTTTGAGGAAGGATTTAGGTTTGCTGAGAAAAATAATAGGGAGTGTTTTTATTTATCAGAAAAAAAAATAATAGTTAGAGGGAAAGAAATTAACGAGTCGTATAAATCATATATTAATGAATCAAAGGATTTGTTGAATATTCAACAATTGGACTTAGCATTAAAACTCATTAACCTCCGCATTAATGATCAAATACATATCGTTAAATTGGAAGAGCAAGAACATACACTAATTACATCTGATCACCCAGTGATATTATACAACGGCAGTAACAACATAATAGCACCTTTTGACATAAAGAATGAAATAAAAATACCTATTGACAATAAACATAATTTATATATTTACCCTCATAGTTCATTCACAAGAACGAATTATATAACAAGAACCTTTCATAAAGGAGTTGTTTCTAAACGTGAAATGATTAACTCTAATCAAGAACAATATAATTCTTCAAACAAATTTTTACTTGGATATAAAGAAGATATTGAAAAATACATTTGCTTTTATAAAAACCCAAAGAATTTATTTGCAAAATCCGAGCAAAAAGAACTTAACGAAATTGACAATAAGTTCCGTAACCACTAAGCTCCACTTTTGAAATTATTTCTTGTAATTTCCGCTTAAAAAATGCTACACTGTTTTTTGAATTTGGTTTCTTTTTATTCTGTTGTTGAAAAGACAAATAAATAATTCTTATTTTTGGAAGTGAAACTGAAGTAGCGTGCATAAACAAGTTGTCCGTAAGCCAAAAAAAACATTGTGGGAACATTTATACTTTGCGTAATAGTAATTTTGGTAATTGGTTATTTCATCAACAAAAAGATTGAAGATGGAAAACAAAATAAAATTAGAAAAGTAATATTTGAAAATATTGATGATTTTTATACAGAATACTATTCTCAATTAACCACAAACTTGCAGCAAAAATATCCATTTATTGGCTTCACCTTTTTGTCCTATGAGCAATATAAAGCGGACAATTTTTTCACTCTTATTGATTACAAACAAAGTAAACTGAAAATAATTCATACTCTTGCAGAACCTTTAGTCTCATATTGCATAGACACGTATTTAAATCACTATCGAGATTTCACTATACCGCAAATTGAAAAAAACGATAGCGACTTTTGGGGAAATGAGGAGAAATATAGAACTACTGAAAAAGGACGAAATCCAACGGATTGGAGTTTAAGAAGAGAATTAGTTTACAATAGAGATAATGGTCAATGTCAGCGATGTGGGAAAAATGAAAAAATAAATACTTGCCATATACATCATATAATAAGAAGAGCGAATGATGGTAATCACGCATTAGAAAACCTTGTTGTTCTTTGTAGAAGTTGTCACACTTTGATGGACGGGCATTCAAAAATGCAATCCTTTCGGGATTATTACATCTCGAAAAGTAAAATAATTCATATAATAAAATGCCAACACTCATTTACTAGTCAAAAAAAGACAGCAAGTTATGGAATGCTAAGAAATAAAGGATTTACTGGTTGTAAAATTTGCAAACCGTGGATTTATCACGAAAATGCAAAATCTGAATGGAAGTATGAAATTGAATTTCACATACATAAAACTTTGAAGGCTTATCTCCTCCAATAAACACTAAGTTCTGCTACACTGTTCAAAAAAATATTTTTTCGAGATCAAATTTTCAGCGATAAAAGGAGGCTTCAAAAAAATAATTTTTCAAAGCCAGAAATACGTGAATTTTATATCTGTATATTTTTCAAATCATACCGCTATTTTCAATAAAAACCATAACTTTGTCTATCAATTTCAAAAAAATATATGGATAAGTTTTCCTACTTGAGCAATGCTGATACTTCCGCCTTGGAAGAAATGTACAAGCAGTATTTGAAAGATGTTAATTCGGTTGATGTTTCATGGCGAGATTTTTTCGAAGGTTTTGATTTTGCACGAAAAAACTATGAAGATACAGGCGAAGTTCCAGAAAATTTCAAGAAAGAATTTAACGTCATTAACTTGATTAATGGCTATCGCAGTCGCGGACATTTATTTACTAAAACCAATCCTGTTCGAGAAAGAAGGCATTATTCGCCCACGCTCGACATCGCTAATTTCGGACTTGTTGACGCAGATTTGGAAACGGTTTTTCAAGCCGGCTCACAACTCGGAATTGGGTCTGCGAAATTGAAAGATATCATCGCCCATTTGGAACAAACGTATTGCGCGTCTATTGGCGTGGAATACACGTATATTCGCATTCCGGAAATTGTAGATTGGCTGCGCGAGAAAATGGAATCGAGCAAAAATACGCCGCATTTCAACATCGAAGAAAAGAAAACAATTCTCAATAAAATTAATCAAGCTGTTGTTTTTGAAAATTTTCTGGGAACAAAATTTGTCGGACAAAAGCGTTTTTCTTTAGAAGGTGCAGAAGCCTTGATTCCTGCCTTAGATACCGTTATTGAAGTAGGAGCAGAGAGCGGAATTGACAGTTTCGTAATTGGAATGTCGCATCGCGGAAGATTGAATGTGTTGGCAAATATTTTGAATAAAACCTATAAAGATATTTTTACGGAATTTGAAGGAAGAGAATCGGAAGATTCATTGTTTGAAGGCGATGTAAAGTATCACAATGGCTATTCTTCGGATTTATTTACGAATAAAGGAAAACAAATTCACCTCAGTTTAACGCCCAATCCATCGCATTTAGAAGCGGTAGATCCAGTTGTGGAAGGAATAGTGCGCGCGAAAATTGATAATTTATACAACGGGAATAATTCCAAAATCATTCCGATTTTAATTCACGGAGATGCTGCTATTGCTGGACAAGGCATCGTTTACGAAGTGGTGCAAATGTCGCAATTGGAAGGGTATAAAACTGGCGGAACCATTCATTTGGTGGTGAACAATCAAATCGGATTTACAACCAATTATTTGGATGGTCGCTCAAGTACATATTGTACAGATGTGGCGAAAGTGGTACATGCGCCTGTGTTTCACGTAAATGGAGACGATGCAGAAGCGGTAGTTTTTGTTTGTCAAATGGCGATGGAATACCGTCAGAAATTTCACAAAGATATTTTTATTGACATTTTGTGTTATCGTAAATACGGTCATAACGAAGGCGATGAGCCACGTTTTACGCAACCTTTGTTGTATAAACTAATTGCGCAACATCCTAATTTGAGAGAAATTTATAGTAAAGAATTAGAAGCGCAAGGCGAAATAGAAGCCAGTTTAGCGAAAGAGATGGAGGTAAAATTCAAGGATCTTTTGCAAAGTAAATTAGATGAAGCCAAACAAACTGCTAAAGCAAAAGTAACTTCTTTCTTAGAAGGTGTTTGGAAAGGCTTGCGCATGGCGACTCCTGCTGATTTTGAAAAATCTCCTGACACAGCAGTAGATAAAAAAATATTTTTAGACCTCGCCAATAAAATTGTTCAACTGCCTCCTGAAAAAAAGTTTTTCACCAAGATTGCGAAACTGTTTAAGGATAGGAAAGCAATGATTGATAACGACAGTTACGATTGGGGAATGGGCGAATTGATGGCGTATGCGACTTTGTTAAACGAAGGAATTGGCGTGCGTTTGAGCGGACAAGATGTAGAACGCGGAACTTTTTCTCACCGTCATGCGGTTGTGAAAATTGAGGATTCGGAAGAAGAATACATTCCATTAAATCACATCAGCGATACGCAAGAAAAATTCTCCGTTTATAATTCCTTGCTTTCGGAATACGGCGTGTTGGGTTTTGAATACGGGTATGCGTTTGCATCGCCAAATCGACTCACCATTTGGGAAGCGCAATTCGGAGATTTTTTTAACGGCGCACAAATTATTGTGGATCAGTTTTTAACCTGTGCAGAATACAAGTGGCGTAGAATGAATGGCTTGGTAATGTTGCTGCCACACGGTTACGAAGGGCAAGGACCAGAACATTCCAGCGGACGTATGGAACGCTTTTTACAACTTTCGGCGGAATACAATATTCAAGTGGCGAATTGTACCACGCCGGCTAATTTGTTTCATCTCTTGAGAAGACAGCAAAACCGCCCTTTCCGTAAACCTTTAATTGTGTTTACTCCGAAAAGTTTATTGCGTCATCCAAAATGTATTTCCTCTCTAAAAGATTTTACTACGAATGGTTTTCAAGAAGTAATAGATGATGTTTCTGCGAAAGCAGCGAACATTAAAAAAATTGTTTTTTGTACCGGAAAAATTTATTATGATTTGTTGGAACATCAAGAAAAAGAAGGTGAAGATTCCATTGCATTGGTACGCATAGAACAAATTTATCCGTTACCTTTAACACAATTAAAAGCCATTTTAGCGAAATACAACAAAGCAAAAGAATGGTTGTGGGTGCAGGAAGAACCAGAGAATATGGGCGCATGGACATTCATCGCAATGAATTTCCGCGAAGTGCCATTGAAAGTAATTTCACGTGCTGCAAGTGCAAGTCCGGCAACGGGTTATCACGGAATGCACGAACAACAGCAAGAACAAATTATAGAAAAGGTGTTTGAAAAAGTATTGGTTAAATAATCAGTTTTCATCGAAAAAAATTAAGAAAATAGTAAATACTCCACTTATGATCGTAGAAATAAAAGTTCCAAGTCCGGGCGAATCCATTACAGAAGTACAAATTGCACGTTGGTTAAAAAAAGACGGCGATTACGTAGAACGCGACGAAGAATTGTGTGAAATAGATTCTGACAAAGCCACCCTTACCGTGAATGCAGAAGATGCTGGTACGATTAAAAGAATGGCTGCCGAAGGCGATACCGTTTTGGTAGGAAGTGTAGTGTGTAAAATTGATACAAGTGCGAAAGCTCCTGCTGCATCTGCAAAACCTGTTGTTGCTGAGAAAAAAGCCGAAGTGAAAGCAGATGCGAAAGTAGAAGCAAAGCCAGTTGCTAAAGTGGCGGAAGTTACTGAAGTAGCGAAACCGAAAGCGGAAACTACTTATGCTAATGGAGTACCATCGCCTGCTGCTAAAAAGATGATGGATGAAAATAAAATTTCCACAAGCAAAATAAATGGCACTGGTAAAGACGGAAGAATCACCAAAACAGATGTCATCAATGGCATGGCTGCCGGATTTGATAGTGCTGCAATAGCGGGCTGGGGCGGAACACGTGATGAAGATCGTCAGAAGATGTCTGCCTTGCGGAAAAAACTTTCTAAACGTTTGGTGACGGTGAAAAATGAAACGGCCATGCTAACTACGTTCAACGAAATAGACATGAGCGCGATTTACGCACTGCGCGCCAAATACAAAGATAAATTTAAAGAAACGCACGGTGTTGGTTTGGGTTTTATGAGCTTTTTTACAAAAGCGGTAACGGAAGGACTTCATTTGTTTCCTGCGGTAAACGCGATGATTGACGGAGAGGAAATTGTGTATCTCAATTATGCAGATATCGGCATTGCAGTGAGTGCGCCAAAAGGATTAGTGGTTCCGGTGTTGCGCAATGCAGAGCAAATGAGTTTGGCACAAATCGAAACACAAATAAAAAACTTAGCGGTAAAAGCACGCGAAAATAAAATTACGTTGGAAGATATGTCGGGTGGAACATTCACCATTACCAATGGTGGCGTGTTTGGTTCCATGATGTCAACTCCAATTATAAATCCTCCTCAAAGCGCTATTTTAGGAATGCACAATGTAGTGGAAAGACCGATGGCTATTAACGGACAAGTAGTGATTCGTCCGATGATGTACGTGGCACTTTCGTATGATCACCGTGTTATTGATGGACGCGAATCGGTTGGCTTTTTAGTGAAAGTAAAAGAGATGCTGGAGAATCCGACAAAGATTATTTTTGGAGGCAAAGAACCTGCGGACGT
Organism: Bacteroidia bacterium; assembly: GCA_039924845.1. Lineage (NCBI taxonomy): Bacteria > Pseudomonadati > Bacteroidota > Bacteroidia > Bacteroidia bacterium. The sequence goes on along the minus strand of JBDTAC010000077.1, from coordinate 1,238 downwards.
TTTATTGGGATTTTAATTCTCTGGTTTTTCTTTTGTTAGCTGTCATTGTCTAATGTTGTTCGGAATTTCCCTGAGTGGCAGCGATTTTGATGGAGGTTTCGACAAGCTCAACTACTACATCTTACATTGGCTGAGTTTGTCGAAGCCAATATCACATGACCTTGTCGGAGCCAACAATCACATCGAAGCCTTTTTTATTAGAATATGCCTTTGCTAATTCTGGCAATTTATCATACTCGCCATTTCTTTTATTAAGTTCATTTCAAAAAATATTTTTTAAGAAAAAAATTATAGTTCAAAGATACCGTTTTTCCTTTGGAGTGATTAAGTGATGAGGTAATTAGGTGATTAAGAAAAGGCGATTGTCATTTCGTAATGATGCGGAATTTGCGTGTGGGAAAATAATATATCTTTGGTATTGAGAAAAAAATAATTTTCGTGATATGAAAAAAATATTCTTTCTTTTTTTTATAATTAGTTGCTTTTTATTTTCTTGCAATAATTCTACTCAAGAAAAGCCGAATACCACAGAAAAAAAAGATTCATCTATTTACGTTCAGAAATTAGTAACCAAAAAATCTGTTAATCCGAATAATAAAAAAAAATGGGTATATAAGGATAGTATTTATACCTACGAAAAAGATATATCTAATGGCGAATATTCGCTATCAGTAAGAACAACGTGTTTAAATGATTCCGTGAAGCCAGAAGAAACAAACATTTTTAATCCCGTTGTGCTAAAACAGGAAATGATTTTTATGAAAAAGAATAAAATTATTTATGAACGAAAATTTCCGGCTTTGGAAATAACACAAATGGTATATAATTATAAAAAAGTAAAAATGTGTGAAAATGTAATATATGAGATTGGACTGATTTCAGGACTAAAGATTCCATTTTATACCGTTTATGGTTATGGTGGATGTAACTCTTGCTCGGAATATTTTGGATATTTTACTTTAGATGGTAAATTATTATGGGAGTATTATGGTGTCAAGGGCGGCTGGGAAGGCAGAGGCGGTAAGACTTATTTGAAAATAGGAAATGATAAAACTATAAAAGAGTTTGATATACCTGATAGCTTATATCCACAACATTTAAAAATAGTAGAGGTATATAATAATGATTAGGTAGGTAGTGTTCAGAATGACACATTAATTAACATCGCTACATCCGCACATCTTCAAATTTTCAAAACAGATTTAATTCTTAATTTTTTACAAATACATTGCGTTCGA
>JBDTAC010000076.1 GCA_039924845.1 Bacteroidia bacterium | reverse complement strand
GTGGACTTCTTTAGCAGCAACGGCAGCCAACACACCACAATCTTTTACCAGTTTTTGGGATTTAATTTGGAATGTTGCTACAAACCCTGCCGATACAGTTAATGACGATGTGTATGCTGCAACACTTGGAGCTGTTTATAAAAGCACCAATGGCGGTACCAGTTGGACAACTTCGCTTGGCGGCAGTACTTCGGCTTATTCTTATTTCACAGATGTAAAAGTTACTACTAAAGGAGTTGTTTACGCAACGCTTAGCAGCGATGGTCCTCAAAAAGGAATTTGGCGTTCACCTAATGGAATAACATTTACTAATATTCTTCCTGTTTCAGGATTTCCGACAAGCTATAACAGAATGGTTATCGGGGTTAATCCGCAAAACGAAAATGAAATTTATATTTTAGGCAATACGCCTGGATTCGGAACACCTGACACGAATTATTTAGGTGATCTTGAATGGAATAGTTTATGGAAATATACTTATGTTTCAGGTACAGGCGACAGCGCAGGCGGCATCTGGACAAATTTATCTGCCAACTTACCTAACAATGGCGGCTTATTTGATAAATACAATTGTCAGGGTTCTTATGACATCGTTGTGAAAGTAAAGCCCAATGATTCCAATGTCGTTTATATTGGTGGAACAAATCTGTATCGTTCTACTTCTGCTTTCGCAGATACTACACACACTACTTTTATTGGAGGATATAAACACGGAGCAACGCTTCCTGTAGTGAATATGTTCGCCAATCACCATCCCGATCAACACGTTATATTTTTCTCTCCTACTAATCCAGATGTCATGTATTCTGGAAATGATGGAGGTGTTTTTAAAACAACAAACGATACTGCTGCAACAGTAGCTTGGTCGTCTTTAAATAATGGCTACACCAATACCATGTTTTATACTGTTGCTGTTGATCATGCAAGTCCTGGTAACAATATTGTTATTGGCGGAGCGCAAGACAATGGAAGTTGGTACACCAATACTGCCAACGTAACTACACCTTGGGTTACACCAAGAGGTGGCGATGGCTCATTTTGCGCTATTGCAGACAATCAAACGGCTTATTATTTCTCCATCCAAAATGGGAAAATAATGCGTGCTACCTTAGATGCTAATGGAAACGTTACCAATTTCGCACGTATTGATCCTATCGGCGGAAAAAATTATTTATTCGTAAACCCATTTATCCTCGATCCGAATAATAACAACATTATGTATTTAGCTGGTGGGAAAAATTTATGGAGAAACAATAATTTGTCGGGTATTCCTTATGCCAGTAACTGGGATTCCATCAGTACCAATTGGACGGAATTTCCGGATACTGTTCCGCTTGCTGGTTCATTCATTACGGCGGTTACTGTTTCTACAACGCCTGCCAATAGAGTCTATTATGGTACAGATCATGGAAAGTTGTATCGTATTGACAATGCCAATACTGGAACTCCAACAGAAATAAACATATCAGGAACAACTTATCCAAATGCTTTTCCTGCCAATGCGTACATCAATTGTATTGCGGTAGATCCTCTGAATGCGAATAATCTGATGGTGGTTTTTTCCAATTATTCTGTTTACAGTATTTATTATTCCTCTAATGGTGGCACTACTTGGGCAAAAGCCGCAGGAAATTTGGAACAAAATTCATCTGGCTCAGGCAATGGACCTTCTTGTCGTTGGGCTTCTATTATGCATGTTTCTGATGGAACAGTTTATTTGGTAGCCACCAGTACGGGTTTGTATGCTACTGATACGCTCAAAGGCACTTCAACTGTTTTTGTGCAACAAGTTTCCAATTTAATTGGCAATGCAGTGTGCGATATGATTGATGTGCGCCCGTCCGACGGGTTGGTAGTAGTTGCGACACATTCGCACGGAATTTATTCCACCCATATTACGAGCGTTGGCAATGTTGCCGATGTTCCAGTTACGGCAGAAAAAGATGCGTTTAATTTGAGTAATTATCCAAATCCGTTTTCTATTTCCACGCACATCACGTTTCAATTAAATTCAAATGCGATGGTAACTATTTCCGTTTTCGATGCTTTGGGCAGAAAGATGACGACATTGCAAAATGGAGAACTATCTGCTGGAAAACAAGAATTTACACTTCAAAAAAATAATTTTTCGGATGGCTTATATTATTGTGTACTCACCGTAAATGGTGTGGAGCAAGTGCGAAAAATGATTGTTACTCACTAATTCACTAATAAAGAACATTATGAAAAATCGCATCCAAAAAAATATTTTTTCAATGGCATTATTTACCTTCTTTTGCTGCATCCCATATCAACAAGGATTTTCGCAATGCAGCGTGAAACACATTGTAAAAAATTACAAAGCCAATATCAAACCATTTAAGTACGATAGTTATGCGATGAACGATATTATTTTTACCGGAAATCCGCAACAAATAGAGGTGGAGTTTACCGCTTTCGCGGGACAAAAATACAAATTGGTTTTTGCTACTTCTGGTTTCGAGGAAAACGTAACGGTGAATATTTACGATCATAATAACCGTTCAAAAAAACGCAAAAAAATGTTTGATAATGACAGTGGCATCGATAATTTATTTTGGTCATTTGAACCCACTAAAAGTGGCACTTATTATATTGATTACGACATTCCGCCGGCAGGCGCAGGACAAGCTCAGCAAGGTTGTATGGTGATGTTGATTGGATACATCGCGCCTGATATAGAACAGAATTAATACTAAAAAGGACACTCGAAAAAATAATTTTTTTGAATGCCTTTAAATACGATTCGGTATCTTTGTAGAAAATTCCTTCGCCATGAATATTCAAAACATTATTATTTATCTTGTTTTTGCAGCAGCGCTTTTTTACGTGGGAAGAAAAATATGGAAAATGATACACGCAAAAGATGAACACGATGGCTGCAATAAATGCAACACTTCCAAAAAATAATTTCTGATACAACAAATTTAAAAACAAATTTCAGCTCAAATAAATAGCATAAAAAAAGGAACTCCATAAGAGTTCCTTTTTTTCATTGGAGGAAAGAAAAATTACTTTTTCTTTTTTTCCATTTTTTTGTCAGCCGGTTTGTTAGCAGCGCTATCAGCAGCTAATTTAGCAATTGAATCTTTGCTTGCAACCATTTTCAAAGAATCCATTTGATGTTGCTTCATTGTAGCAGCAGCAATTGAATCTTGTTGATGTTTAGCAGCAATTGAATCATTCATGTGCTTTGTAGCAGCATCTTTTTCTGCTTGGCTTGGACCACATGCGTAGAATGAAAACATTCCAGCAATGGCAACTAATGTAAGTACTTTTTTCATTTTTATGTTTTGTTGTTTTTGATTAAAATTGCAGCAAATGTATATTTTTTTTTTATAGCTGCTACAAATCTTTTATGTTTTTTTAACAATTTATTGTTTGTTTATTGATAATGAGCAACTTAACTTATAAATAAATAATTTAGAAGCATTCCTTTAAAACTTCCTCTCACAATTTTTATACTTTTACCGCATGGCAAAAAACGCATCCTACGCCATCACCGTATTAAAACGATTGTGCATCGTTTTGTTTGCGTATTGGATATGTCGCCTCCTATTTTTTGCATTTAATCGCTCTTCTTTCTCTGATGTTTCTTGGATAAAATTGATTCCGTATTTTATTTATGGATTTCGTTTTGATGTTTCTGCTATTTTAATTACAAATGTTCTTTTTATTTTACTTAGTCTTTTACCAATTGTAGAACGCGATAGAAAAGGTTATCAGCTTTCGCTGAAAATTATTTTTATCATCAGCAACGGAATTGCTCTTTTAGCAAATTGCGCTGATTTTATTTATTTTGAATTTACATTTAAACGCTGCACTGCCGATGTTTTCTCACTTTTAGCCTTGGGTGATGATACATCGCATTTATTGCCGCTCTTTATAAAAGATTATTGGTACATCTGGTTGATGTGGGTTGGCTTGATTTTGCTGATTTTATTTTTGTACAATCAAACCGAAAATAAAAGAACAATTTCGAAAAAACTTTTTTCATTTCATTATTTCTACACACACAGTTTGATTTTATTTTTTTTCGCTTTCATTGTTGTGATTGGCTTCAGAGGCGGATTTCAGCTCAAACCCATTAGTATTATTAATGCCTCAGAATATACTAGTCCGCAAGATATTCCGCTTGTTATCAATACGCCTTTCAGTATTATTAAAACATTAGGGCAAGAAAAATTGGTTCCAGAAAATTATTTTTCCGAACAAGATTTAGCCAAAAATTATTCTGCTTTTCATCCAACAAGTCAAAAGAAATTCAAAAAATTAAATGTCGTAATTCTTATTTTGGAAAGTTTTTCGAAAGAATACATTGGCAGCATGAATGCAAAATTGGGTAAGTCGAACACGCCTTTTTTAGATTCCCTTTTTTCGCAAAGTTTGGTTTTTGAAAATGCTTTTTCCGACGGTAAAAAATCCATCGAAGGCATTCCCGCCATCACTGCCGGAATCCCAACTTGGATGAATAATCCATACATCACTTCGGCTTATGGAAGCAATAAAATCAATAGTTTGGCGAGTTTATTAAAACAAGAAGATTACACAACAGCCTTTTATCACGGCGGTACAAATGGCACCATGGGCTTCGACAACTTCGCTAACTTTGCAGGATTTGATCATTATTATGGTCGTACGGAATATCACAACGATGCGGATTACGACGGACATTGGGGAATTTGGGACGAACAATTTTTTCAATTTTTTGCACAGCATTTAAACAAAACGAAACAACCTTTTTTCGCAACTATTTTTTCCATTTCTTCCCATCATCCGTATTCTATTCCTGATAAATACAAAAATAAATTTAAGCAACAAGGCGATGAATATCCTATTTTAAAAACAGTTCGTTACACGGATTTTTCGTTACGCGAATTTTTCAAAACGATTTCTAAAATGCCTTTTTTCGACAGTACTTTATTTGTGATAACGCCCGACCACGCGAGCATTTCGTCCGATCCTTTTTTTATGAACCGTGTAGGCGCTTACGAAATTCCGATTGTTTTTTATATGCCGAACAGTAATTTAAAAGGAAAAGATTATTCGACCGTTCAACAAATTGATATTATGCCCACTGTGTTGGATTATTTGAACTACGATAAATCCTATTTTGCTTTTGGGAAAAGTGGCTTGGATACAACTTCTCAGCATTATGCCGTTAATTATTTAGACAATGCGTATGAGATTATTAAACAAAATTACGCGCTCTTTTTTGACGGAAAAAAGACGCTCGGATTGTATCATTTTTCAAATGATAGTTTGCTGAAAAATAATTTACAAAGCCAATATCCGCACTTAAAAGATTCGATGGAAACGGCCGTTAAATCAGTGATTCAATCGTATAACCAATCGCTGATTTCCAATCAGATGACAACGCATTAAATTTTCAACGTGAAAAAAAAACTACGCTTTATCATCAATCCTATTTCCGGAATCGGTAAACAAAAAATCGTTGAAAAAATAGTCGAAAGAGAAATCAATAAAGAAATTTTTGATTACGATATTGTTTATACCGAAGCACCGAAACACGCTACACTTCTGGCTAAACAAGCTGCTCAAGAAAATATTGATATTGTTGCCGTTGTGGGCGGAGATGGATCTGTGAACGAAACAGGCAACGGATTAATTGGTAGCAATACAGCTTTGGCAATTATTCCGGCAGGCTCCGGCAATGGATTGGCAAGGCATTTAGGCATTCCGATTGATTTATCGAAAGCCATCAAAATACTGCATCACATTAAAATTAAAAAAATAGATACAGTAAAAATCAACGAAACTTCTTTTATCAATATTGCCGGAATCGGTTTCGATGCGCATGTTGCATGGAAGTTTTCTAAATTCGGGAAACGCGGTTTTTCATCGTATATAAAAGTTACGATACGGGAATTATTGAAATACAAAGCGCAGAAATATGAACTAACCATTGATGAAAAAAAAATTTCCAGAGAAGCTTTTTTAATCTGTTTCGCAAATGGCTCACAATGGGGAAATGATACGTTGATTGCGCCTCAAGCCAATGTAAGTGATGGCAAAATTGAAATAGTGATTCTTAAAAAGTTTTCTTTTTGGCAAAGCCCGAGCATTGCGTTTAAATTGGCTCGAAAAAAAATTCACACTTCTTCGTCTGTAGAAACAATTCGCGGAAGAAAAATTTTTGTGAAGCAACAAAATTCTATCGCTCACATAGATGGAGAGCCTATGGAATTTGGAAAAGAAATAGCTATTGAAGTTAATCCTTTATCTTTAAACATCGTTATTCCTGCCTAAAATGAGCTCCGAAAAAAAGACAAAAAACGTCGTGTATTCTACCAATCCGAATTTCAATTATGAATATGAAGAAAAGTCGGAAAACGAAACACTTCCTGCTCAACAACAAAATCTAAAAATTTATTTAGATCGGAAAGGCGGCGGAAAAATGCTGACTCGCATCTCCGAATTTTGTGGTGCAGAAAAGGATTTGGAACAACTCGGAAAAATGTTGAAACAAAAATGCGCGGTGGGCGGAACAGTGAAAGAAGGTGAAATTTTAATTCAAGGTGATCATCGTGAGAAAATTTTAAAATTGCTCTGTGATGCGGGTTACAAAGCAAAAAAAGCCGGAGGGTAAATTAGTTTCAAGTTTATATGTTTTAAGTTTCAAGTTTGCAGGGGCTCTATCACAAAAAATGAGCCCTCCATCATTTTACTAATCGCAAACACATAAATTACTAAAAAAGAGTCTTTAAATACTATTTTTTAGCCGACAAACGCAGCTCCTTTTTTCTTTTCCGAGAAAAAGCATACATTGCAAAAAAATTTAAAATGATGACCGACACATTAAATATTCAAGTAGAGAAAGTAAAGAAATCGAGGCTGTCTGACTTGAACGCAGAAGAACTCCCTTTTGGAAAAGTATTTACTGATCACATGTTGGTGGCAGAATACGAAAATGGGCAATGGCAAAGTGTAAAAATACTTCCTTTCGGAGATTTGTCGGTTTCGCCGGCATTGGCAGCTTTACACTACGGACAAGCTATTTTCGAAGGAATGAAAGCGTATAAAAATGATAAAGAAGAAGTTTTTTTATTTCGCCCGAAAACACATTACATGCGATTAAATGTATCGGCGCAACGTATGGCAATGCCCGAAATTCCGGAAGAATTATTTATGGAAGGCATCACACAATTGTTAAAATTAGATGCTGCTTGGGTGCCTGCTTCTGAAGGAGGAGCGCTTTATATTCGTCCACTTTACATCAGTACAGAAACTTCTGTGGGCGTTAAAATTTCGGAATCGTATAAGTTAATTATCATGTTATCGCCTGTTGGAAAATATTATTCCAAACCCTTGAAAGTATTGGTGGAAAAAGATTATACACGTGCTGTGGATGGAGGAATTGGCTTTGTAAAAGCAGCGGGAAATTACGGACGATCCATGTATCCGACAAAAATTGCAAAAGAAAAAGGCTATGATCAATTGATTTGGACCGATTTCGCTACGCATCAATATGTGGAAGAATCTGGTACGATGAATTTAATGTTCGTGATCAACGATACGCTTATTACACCGAAAGGCGGCGATACTATACTCTCTGGCGTAACGAGAGATTCTGTTCTCACCATTGCACGCGATATGGAAATAAAAGTGGAAGAACGTAAAATTAGTATTCAGGAATTAATTGATGCGGTGAAAAATGGAACGCTCCAAGAAGCTTTCGGGACAGGAACTGCGGCCACCATTGCTCCTATAAAAACAATGGGTTTTAATGGAATAGATTACGAATTTCCATCGGCAGAAAACAGACCTATTTCTACAAGAATAGCGACGGAACTTCATCGTATCCGAAAAAACAGAGTGGCGGATAAATATGCTTGGATGACTAAAATATAAATGTTGGAAAAAGGCGGAACAAAAAAATATTTTTTCCGTTAAGTATTCCAACAAAATAACTATTTTGGAAGTCTCAATCGTATTCATTTGAAGCCTTATATAACCATCTTTTTCTGTGTTTTCTTGTTCGCTTTTGCGGATAGTGCCTTTGCTCAGGACGATAGCATTGCGGATGCCAATGCCATTCAAGACCAAACGCTTAATTTTAAAATGCCCAAAGACATTAAAATAAGTGATTATCGTTTTAATGTGAAAGTAGATGCGTCTGTCCCAAATCCTTTATCTGACAAGGCTTTGAAAAAAAGTTTTTTGGGCACGTATAGCGTCGTTTCTACGTTCAATGTAAATGTATATAAAGGTTTTTTTGTGGGAGTTGGTTTCGAAAATGAACTTCTTTCTACTCCCTTCAATAAGTCCATTGATTTCGTGATGCGTATGCAAATGAACAATGTCATTGCGCGTATCGGGTATGAACAACAAGTTTCAGACATTGTTTTTTTCTCATACGCGTTTAATGTGGGCTGGGATTGGACAAAATATACTTCTGTGCAACTTCCTTCGGATTCTACTTCGCATAAATATGTGTACAATAATTTATTTCTGGGACCTCAAATTTCTTTGTACTTATTGCTGGAAGATCATGTTGCTATTGGCTTTAATGCTTCTTTGTATGCAATGAATCACACCTTCGATCCTAATTTTGTATTCTTAGATTCGCATTTTAATTACAATCCGGGGGATAACCAAGGAATATCACTTTTCCTAAATACGGGATTTACCATTTATTACGGTTTCCATAAAAAAAGGCATTGAAAAATTATTTTTTTGAGAGCAAAAAATCTTATGCCATAAATGTATTCGTTACGGAATCCTCCGTTTCGTGATGATAAACGTAAGTGGCTTTATTTGTTAGTTGTGTAATAGCTCCCATATCCTTAATTCTATTGAATAAATCGGCATCTTCGCCCAATAAAATATTTTGAAACCCGTTCAACTCCAACAATAAATTTCGTTCCACAAAAAAAGTTCCGCCAACAACACATTCACTCAAATGAATTTTATTTGTCGGATTTAAGCGGTCGGGAACAAACTCATTGCCGATTATTTTTAAGCCTCCGTGTAAAAATTGCAAAGAAGAATTTTGCTGTAAAATTTTCATTCTGCTTGCCAAATGGTTTGGTTCGTATTCATCATCCGAATCGAGAAACGTAATAAATTTTCCGGACGCTGCTGAAATGCCTTTATTTTTGGCTATTGCAGCTCCTTGTTTTTTTTGTTGAATGTATTTTAATTGAGAATGTTTTTTTAGATAAGGTAAAATTATTTTTTCAGTATCGTCTGTGCTTTCATCGTCAATAATAATGGCTTCCCAATTTTTTTCTGTTTGAGATAGCAATGATTTCAGCGCTCTTACCAAAAGTCCCGAGCGATTGTGCGTGGGAATGATGACGGAAAAAAATGGAGTAGGAGCAGGGCTTTGAAAAATTATTTTTTCGGACGTGCTTTTTTTCATCGTCCAGAAATTATTTTTTCGAACTCGAAATAATAAAACTTTCAATCGCCAAACGATACGAATCCAATCCGAAACCGGAAATACTTCCGATACATTTTGCAGCAATTAAAGATTGATGACGAAAATTTTCTCTCGCAAAAATATTTGAAATGTGAACTTCTACAACGGGCGTTTTTACAGCAGCAATAGCATCTGCAAGCGCAACGGAAGTGTGTGTGTAACCGCCAGCGTTTAAAATAATTCCGTCGAAATCAAAACCTGTTTCATGAATTTTATTGATGAGTTCACCTTCTACATTCGATTGAAAAAAGGACAAATCAATGTTTGGAAATATTTTTTTCAAATCGTTAAAATAATCCGAAAAAGAAATTTCTCCGTACACCGATTTTTCGCGAACGCCAAGTAAATTAAGGTTCGGACCATTGAGGATGATTATTTTCATGCGAAGCAGATAAAGTGTAATTTTAACGAAGTAAAAATACTAAAATCCGATGAACTGGAAAGCGAGCACGAATGGTTTCAAAGCATATTTGCAATTGGAGCGCTCTTTGTCAGAAAATTCGATAGAAGCGTATTTACATGACGTGGAAAAATTACGTGTTTTTTTAGAACAAAAAAATATTTTTTTAGAGCCTGAAAAAGTAGATTTGGCGGAGCTTAGAGCATTTTTAGAAGAACTAAGCAATGTTGGATTAACAGCAACCAGCCACGCGCGTATTTTATCCGGAATAAAGGCTTTTTACAATTATTTGTTGATGGAAAATCGCATCACAACTAATCCTGCATCTTTGTTAGAAGCTCCGAAAATAGGACGAAAACTTCCTGATACTCTAAATATTGAAGAAATAAATAATTTAATAAATGCGATTGATTTATCGAAACCAGAAGGACAACGAAACAAAGCAATGTTGGAAACTCTTTATGGATGCGGCTTACGTGTGTCGGAATTGGTTACGTTAAAAATTTCAGATTTGTTTTTTGACACTGATTTTATAAAAACGGTTGGAAAAGGAAATAAGGAAAGACTTATTCCCATTGGGAAATCTGCAAAAAAACAAATTGCGATTTACCAGGAAAATGTGCGTTGCCACATTGCTGTGAAAAAAGGATTTGAGGATATTTTATTTTTAAATCGGCGCGGTACAAAGCTTTCGCGTGTCATGGTATTTTTAATTATCAAAGCTTTAGCAGAAAAAATTGGACTGAAAAAGAAAATTAGTCCGCATACATTCCGGCATTCCTTTGCTACGCATCTGATTGAAGGCGGCGCCGATTTGCGTGCTGTGCAAGAAATGTTAGGACATGAATCTATTACGACTACCGAAATTTATACGCATTTGGATCGCTCGTATTTGCGCGAAAATATTTTACAATTTCATCCACGCGCTTGAAAAAAATAATTTTTGAATAATTATTTTAGAGAAGCCATTTGCTCTTCCAGCGATTTTATTTTTGCTTCTGCGTCGCTTTGTTTTTTGCGTTCTACCTCAATGATTTCAGGCTTTGCATTGGAAACAAATTTTTCATTAGAAAGTTTTTTAATAACTGAATTAAGAAAGCCTTTGTTGTAATCAATGTCTTTTAATAAACGTTTTTTTTCTGCTTCCACATCTATGTTTTCAGTCAAATACAAATAAATTTCGAGTTGTTTTACCACAATTGAAAAACTACTTTCTACTTTTTGACTTACATATTCCTTGATTTCGATGTTACTTAATTTTGAAATCAGAAAAATTATTTTCTCCGCATAATTATTTTCTTTTAAGAAAATGGAAACTGGAATTTTTATTTTCGGAGAAATATTTTTTTCGTTTCGCGTGTTGCGAATAAGCGTTACTACTTCGCTCAATACATTAAATTTTTCGAGGATTGAAAAATTATTTTTTTGAAGAATAATTTCGGGCCATTCCGCAATAATGATACACTCTTTTGTTTTACGTTCTTTTATCAAATGCCAAATTTCTTCGGTAATAAATGGCATAAATGGATGCAAGATTTTTAATAATTTTTCGAAGAAAATAATAGTCGCTTCAAATGTTTCTTTGTCAATTGGATTTGATTTTCCTTCCACAAAATCCGGTTTAATCATTTCTAAATACCAAGCACAGAAATCATCCCAAATTAATTTGTAAGTACACATCAAAGCTTCTGAAATTCGGTATTTCGAGTAACAATCGTTGATGATTTCTAATTGCTCATTTAGTTTTGCTTCAAACCATTCAATGGCTATTTTATTATTTTCATTTTTGATTGAATCATCCACTTCCCAACCATTTATCAAACGAAAAGCATTCCAAACTTTATTCGAAAAATTTCTTCCTTGCTCGCACAAACCTTCGTCAAAAGGCAAATCATTTCCGGCAGGTGAACACAAAAGCATTCCCACGCGTACGCCATCAGCACCGTATTTCTCAATCAAATCAAGCGGGTTGGGAGAATTGCCAAGTGATTTGCTCATTTTTCTTCCCAATTTATCACGCACAATTCCCGTCAAATAAACATTTTTAAAAGGCTGTTCGCCGCGGTATTCATAACCTGCGATAATCATTCGAGCAACCCAAAAAAATAAAATTTCGGGAGCCGTAATTAAATCGTTGGTCGGATAATAATAATTAATATCCGCGTTATCTGGATTTTTAAAACCGTCGAAAACACTGATGGGCCAAAGCCAAGAAGAAAACCAAGTATCAAGAACGTCTTCGTCTTGTTTTACGTTTTCAATTTTACATTCAGCATTTTGCATTCTTAATTTTGAAAAGGCTTCTTCTTTTGTTTTACAAACAACAGTATTTCCTTTGTCATCGTACCACGCCGGAATTTGTTGTCCCCACCACAACTGGCGACTGATGCACCAATCGTGCACATTTTCCATCCAATGTTTGTAGGTATTGGTGAATTTTTCGGGAATCAATTTGATATTTCCGTTCAACACATTTTCCAAAGCAGGTTTTGAAATTGTATCCATTTTCAAAAACCATTGTTTGCTCAATTTAGGCTCCACGACTGCGTTGGTACGCTCGCTGTAACCTACTTTATTTTTAATATCTTCTGTTTTTAAAAGACATCCCATTTCTTCTAACTCTTTCGCGATTTTTTTACGAACGGTAAATCGATCTTCGCCAACATAAAACTTTGCAGCTTCGCTCATTTTTCCGTCAGCGGCAATGGTATCAATTACTTCCAAGCCATGTTTGATACCTAAATTATAATCGTTGATGTCGTGTGCCGGTGTTACTTTTAACGCGCCCGTTCCAAATTCAATATTAATATAATCATCAAAAATAATAGGCACAGAACGATTTACGATTGGAACAATGCAACGTTTTCCTTTCAAGTGTTTGTAACGCTCGTCGTTCGGATGCACACACACAGCGGTATCTCCCAAAATAGTTTCCGGACGGGTAGTGGCAACTGTAATAAATTCAGATGAATTTTCAATTTGATAATTCACATAATACAATTTGGAATTCACTTCTTTGTGAATCACTTCTTCGTCCGAAAGGGCTGTTAATCCTTGCGGATCCCAATTTACCATTCGTACGCCACGATAAATATAGCCCTTGTGGTGCAAATCAATAAATACATCAATTACGGCTTCGCTCAAATCGTTTTCCATTGTAAATCGGGTTCGATCCCAATCGCAAGAAGCGCCTAATTTTTTAAGTTGTTCTAAAATAATTCCGCCGTATTTTTCTTTCCATTCCCAAGCGTGTTTCAAAAAATCTTTGCGTGATAAATCGGTTTTATTAATTCCTTTTTCTTTGAGGAGCGCAACTACTTTTGCTTCTGTAGCAATGGAAGCATGGTCGGTACCCGGCACCCAGCACGCGTTTTTGCCCATCATCCGTGCGCGACGAATCAATACATCTTGCAAAGTATTATTGAGCATGTGCCCCATGTGCAGCACGCCCGTTACGTTTGGCGGCGGAATAACAATGGTATAAGGCACGCGATTATCAGGAGTTGATTTGAAAAAATTATTTTCTATCCAATGCTTGTACCACTTATCTTCTGTGGCTTTCGGGTCGTATATTTTCGGAATATCCATACTTCTTTTTTAAAGAAAACAAAGGTAAAAAAAAGAATGAAATGGAGGGATTATAAAAGATCTTCGTTCAATATAGCGCCTCACTATACTTAGCGAAAAATGAGATTTCCTTCGCGTAGATTCTGAATCAAGTTCAGAATGACGTGCTGTTTTATTCGCAATCCGATGTCATTCTTAAAAGAAGTACAATGTTTTTTTTAGAATTCTTGAGAATCAATAAGCAAACAAATCAAAGTTCTTCACCATTGCATTTACTTTCTTTTTAACAGAAAGAATTATTTTTTCGTTTTCACAATTCATCAATACTTCGTCAATTAAATCCACAATTTTAGGAATGTCTTTTTCTTTCATTCCACGTGTAGTGATTGCGGGAGTTCCAACTCGAATTCCGGAAGTTACAAAAGGTGATTTATCATCAAACGGAACCATATTTTTATTAACAGTAATATCCGCTTTTACTAAGGTTATTTCTGCTTGTTTGCCAGAAATATTTTTCGAGCGTAAATCAATTAACATACAGTGATTATCAGTTCCTCCGGAAATAACGCTGTATCCTTTTTCCATAAAACACGCTGCCATTACTTTGGCATTTTTCATTACTTGAATACTATATTTCATAAACGAGTCAGAAAGTGCTTCTTCAAAAGCCACTGCTTTTGCGGCAATAACGTGTTCTAAAGGTCCGCCTTGTGTACCCGGAAAAACAGCGCCATCCAACACAGCAGACATCATTTTAACTTCTCCTTTTAGAGTTTTCAATCCCCAAGGATTCGGAAAATCTTTTCCCATCATAATCATTCCACCTCTTGGTCCGCGCAACGTTTTGTGCGTAGTAGTGGTAACAATGTGGCAATGCGGCAATGGATCATTCAACAACCCGCGTGCAATTAATCCCGCAGGATGTGAAATATCCGCCATTAAAAGCGCATTTATTTTATCGGCAACTTTTCGCAAACGTTTGTAATCCCAATCGCGAGAATATGAAGAAGCGCCACAAATAATTAATTTCGGCTTTTCTTTCAGTGCAATGGCTTCCAGCTTGTCGTAATTAACTCTTCCAGTTTCTTTATCTACTCCATAAAAAGAAGGCTTGTATAATTTTCCTGAAAAATTTACAGGCGAGCCGTGCGTCAAATGTCCGCCATGTGATAAATCAAATCCTAAAATTTTATCACCTGCGTTTAAAACGCCCAACATTACAGCAGCATTGGCTTGCGCACCCGAATGCGGTTGCACATTTACCCATTCCGCATTGAATAATTTTTTAGCGCGATCAATCGCTAATTGTTCTACTTGATCTACAAATTCGCAGCCTCCGTAATAGCGTTTTCCGGGCAAGCCTTCCGCATATTTATTTGTCAAGCAAGATCCCATTGCCTCCATTACTTGATCACTTACAAAATTTTCGGAAGCAATCAGTTCAATTCCGTTTGTTTGGCGATGTAATTCGCTCGCAATAAGTTCAAAAATCTTCGTGTCTTTTTTCATTTGAAAAATTATTTTTTTGAACGACAAATGTAAAAATTATTCATCGGCTTTTCGCTTAATTTTAAATTATCAAAACGAAAAAAATTCGATAAAAAATTAATTTAGTATTTTAGCCCTCCCAAAAAAATTGTAGAGATGACATTTTTAGAATTTGAAAAGCCCATTGCCGAATTAATTAAGCAATTGGAAGAAGTGAAACAGATCAAGGAAAAAAGCAAGGTGGATGTTTCTAAATTGGAAAAAGAATTGGAAACAAAAATTTCGGCTGCTCGAAAAAATATTTTTGAGAACCTTACTCCATGG
>JBDTAC010000075.1 GCA_039924845.1 Bacteroidia bacterium | reverse complement strand
AATTCGTCGTAGCGCCTGTACTCCAACTATACGTTACAGCGCCTCCTGGGGTTAATATCACATTTGTACCCACGCAAATCGTCGGTGAATTAACCGTTATCGTTGGCGGTGGACTGACCACCAACGTTACTGTTGCCGTTGCCGTGCATCCGGAAGAAGTCCCTGTTACCGTATAACTTGTCGTTGTCGCTGGGCTCACTGTGATTGAATTCGTCGTAGCACCCGTACTCCAACTATACGTTGTAGAACCACTTGCTGTTAATGTACCAGAAGTTCCAACACATATTTGAGGGGGAGGGGCAATAACAACAGATCCAGCTCCTCCAATACTTGTTATGTTTACAGTATCACTATTAATAGGTTCACAATTACTGGAAATAGTTACGGTATAATTTCCGGGGCATAAGCCCGTAGCTGTTTTTGTTGTTTGTCCGTTGCTCCACAAATAATTGAAAGAAGTAGAAGTACTTCCGCAGCCGCTCAAATTAGCAGTTGCAGTACCATTACAACCGGCACAACCTGATGCAGGAGTTCTTGCTATAGTAACAGTTAAAGTTGGTGCAACCACCGTATAGGAAGACACAAAACCTTTACCACAAGCATACATTAAATTGTTAGGAGCTAAATGTAAATCGTAAACAGCACCTGATGCAGCAATCGTACCAGTTTGGTTTAGTAATGAATCATATACATTAATATTTGTATTATCACCCAAATAAACATTGTCGCATTGATCTACATCTAATCCACCCCATTTAAAAGAAGTTGCTGTAATAGTTTTCGTAGTAACAATTGCTCCTGTCGCTTTATTGAGTCGTTTTAATTTTGCGCCATCATACATATACAACCAATTTGGACTTGCCACCATTCCATTCATGCCATTGGCTGTACCAGTTGAACCACCTGCATAAGTAATACTACCTATTTCTTGGAAAGCATAACCATCATTCACAATATAAGCAGTGGGAGCAAGAGCAGGCAAAGCACATTTTGCTAACGTATTATTAAAACCGGCACCAGCACCTAATAAGGATTGAGTGGTAGCAATATAACAATTGCTTCCATTGTTGTCAATAGCTAACAAACAAATATCATGATATCCACTTGTTGCCCCAAACACATTAACAGGAGTAACGGCGGTAAGAGTTGTATCGAGAATAGCAGCTTGGTAGGGTTGACTTGTATTTCCAGTTCCAATTACAATTTCTTTGATGCAACTGTTGTATTCCATCCTCCATATTTCAATCATATTAGGAGTACCTGCGTAAACACCCGTTTGAACACCAAGCGCATTAACTTTAAAAATCTCCGCATTAGCGTAATCAATGCCTTCTCCAACATAACTAGATCCGCTCACGTGGTCAACTGCGAAATCTCCATAAGCAGTTGTGTTATTAACCGAGTTTGGTGCAGCTACCCATTGAATAGCACCAGCAGCATTTAATTTTTTTAATTGATAAGGCGATTGCCCTCCATAAACATAAATGTTTCCATTATTGTCATAATCCAAATCATAAGCAGAATTAATTCCAGTTAAAGCAGGATTAGTAGTCCAAGGATCAATAATTACCGTTTTGCTGTGATTATAATTTCCGAGTTTAAAACCAATTTGATTTCCTATTAATTGAAAAGAACTTTCTATAGAAGTATTGTTTTCATAAAAAGTTTTCGGAGTATGATCTATAAACTTTCCGAATAAACTTTTCATCAACACATTTCCTTCTGAATCCAATTTCGGATTTTCAGCATTTTGATATTCCAATTTAACCTTTGAAACATCTGCACCTGGATGCAAAATAATGGCATATTCTATTCCTTCTTTATCACCTTGGACAAATGAATATTCGATATCAATATTTGGATAAATATTTTTGTAAAGTACCTTTTTATATGCTTTTGCGATAATTGTTTTGTTATCTTTTTCTCCGTTAGGATAGGTGTAATAATAAGAAAGTTCTTCTTCGGGAATAACCTCTGGATGTGGATTTGCATTTAACCACTGAACACCAAAAAATTGTTTTTCTATTTGCGGTAAATCTTGTGCCTTTTTTTTACCACTTTCTACTGCATCACGTTGTCCTTCGGTAACATTTGGAGCTTTATCATATTCGTAAGTAAGTCCGTTTGCGTTAAAATAAATCTTTATACCAGTAACGTTGGCAGTGAAAAGAATTTGGTCATTTTTATTATCTTCATTGTGTATAAATTGACCTTCATTTTCTACAAATTCTTTGGCTTCAAAAGGATTGATTGTCCAATTTTGCCGAGCAGTTGTATAGGTGTTTTTTTGAGTGCGAATGGTGCTTTTAGACGAGGAACTTTTATTCTGCGCATTGCCAGAGGTATTAAATAACAGTAATAAAAGGGCAGCCGCCAAAGTAGAGTAAGATATTCTCATGGGCATAGTAGTTTAGTTACTGACAAAGCTATAATAATTCTATTAATATTCCAAATAGAATGTTAGCAATTAGTGATTTATGTTAAAAAGTTGAATTCAACACGATTCCGTGTTCCAGACGCTTTATTTATTACTTTTGCCGCCCATGAATTATTTATCTGTTGAAACGCTCTCTAAATCGTACGGCGTAAAAAAATTGTTTCAAGATGTCAGTTTTGGCATCAATCAAGGACAAAAAGTAGCATTAATTGCCCGAAATGGAGCAGGAAAAACTTCTTTGCTTCGGATTTTGGCCGGATTAGATGTGCCCGATTCGGGTTCTGCCGTTTTTCGTAAAAATTTACGCGTTTCTTATCTCAGTCAGCAACCGGATTTAGCACCCGAAAAAAAAGTGCTGGAAATTCTTTTTGATTCCGATACCGTTATTTTAAAAGCCATTAAGGAATACGAAGAGTGTATTCTCGAAAGCGAAAATCCTGAAAAAACATTTGATGGCGAACGCTTGGAAAAAGCAATGGCTGCAATGGATCGTTTGGACGCCTGGAATTACGAAGTAAAAGTAAAACAAATACTTTCCGAATTAAAAGTGGATTATCTGGATCGCCCTATCAGCGCGCTTTCTGGTGGACAAAAAAAGCGTGTTGCGTTGGCGCGCGTACTCATCAACGAACCTGATTTTTTGATTTTAGATGAACCTACCAATCATTTAGATATTGAAATGATTGAGTGGCTCGAAAATTACTTAACAGGCAAGGAAATCACGCTTTTCATCGTTACGCATGATCGTTATTTTTTGGATCGCATTTGCGATGAAATCATGGAATTGGATAACCATCAATTGTATCGTTACAAAGGCAATTATTCATATTTTATTGAGAAAAAATCAGAACGCGAATTGGCTTCTTCCAGCGAAATCGACAAAGCCCGAAATTTATACAAACGCGAATTGGAATGGGTGCGACGAATGCCTAAAGCACGTGGTACTAAGTCGAAATCGAGAGTAGATGCATTTTACGATGTAGAAGCGAAAGCAAAATCCCGGAAAACGGAAGACGCACTTCAACTCAATGTAAAAATCCCACGCATGGGCGGAAAAATTATTGAACTCATTAAAATCTCCAAAAGTTTTGGTGAACATTTAATTCTGAAAAACTTTTCATACACCTTTAAAAAAGGCGAAAAAATTGGTATTTCCGGAAAAAATGGATCTGGAAAAACTACTTTTTTAAATATTTTACAAGGCACAGAATCCTACGATTCTGGAAAAATACAAACTGGCGAAACCGTAGTGTTTGGCTATTATTCGCAAGAAGGAAAAATTGTTGGCGAAGCGGATAAAAGAGTTATCGAAGTAGTAAAAGATTCGGCAGAATACATTACCTTAAACGATGGTTCCAAAATATCTCCATCGCAATTATTGCAACGATTTTTATTTCCGCCAGAAGTACAATACGGCTTTGTTTCCAAACTCAGCGGAGGCGAAAAGCGTCGGCTTTTTTTATTGACTGTATTGATGAAAAATCCGAATTTTTTAATTTTGGATGAGCCTACAAACGATTTAGACATCACCACTTTAGGAATTTTGGAAGAATTTTTACTCGATTTTCAAGGATGCGTTTTAATCGTTTCTCACGATCGCTATTTTATGGATAAATTGGTGGATCATATTTTTGTTTTTGAAGGTGAAGGCGAATTAAAAGATTTCCCCGGAAATTATTCTCAATACCGCGAATATCTTGCCTTAAAAGAGAAAGAGCAAAAAGCGGTGATTCCTGAAAAGGTTGAAAAAATAATTTTCCAAGAGCCTGAAAAAAAGGATTCCGCAACACGAAAAATATCTTACAAAGAAAAATTAGAATACGAACAATTAGAAAAAGAAATCGCAGAATTAGAGCTTCAAAAAAATAATTTTTTGGAGCACTTAAATAAAGGTAGCCAAAACCACGAAGAGTTGCGAAAATGGGCGGAAGAACTTGAAAAAGCAACACAATCGCTCGACGAAAAATCGCTGCGTTGGATGGAACTTGCCGAATTAATGTAATTTTTTTGTTCTTTTGTAGGAAGAAAAAAATGCATTCGAAAAAATAATTTTTCGAACCTCAAAAAAAGAAATGAGTAAAATAACCATCGCGATTGACGGATATTCCTCTTGCGGAAAAAGCACGCTGGCAAAGGCTTTAGCTGTAAAAATGGATTATATTTATGTGGATTCTGGCGCGATGTATCGAGCCGTTACGCTTTATTTGCTTCAAAACGAAATCATCAAAAAAGGAAAATTTGAAATTACAGAAGTACTGAAATCATTGAATAAAATCCATCTTTCCTTCGAATACAATTATCACAACAAAGCGTCTGATACGATTTTAAACGGCGTAAATGTTGAACACGAAATTCGCACGATGTACGTTTCTGAAAACGTCAGTAAAATAAGCGTTATCAAGGAAGTCCGTGATAAAATGATGCATATTCAACACGATTTAGGAAAAAACAAAGGCGTTGTAATGGACGGTCGAGACATTGGAACGCGCATTTTTCCGAATGCTGAACTAAAAATATTTATGACAGCAGATATGAATGTGCGCGTGCAAAGACGATTGGATGAGATGACTTCTAAAGGCGATTATGCTACGTTTGAAGACGTAAAACACAATTTAACGCAACGTGATCACGACGATACACATCGCAAAGAAAGTCCGCTGACACAAGCCAAAGACGCGATTATTTTAGACAATACAGATCTCAATAAAGAGCAACAATTGGAATTTGTACTGCGCGTGATAAATGATTTATTACTGACAAAAGATTGAAAAACAAGCATTCTTTTTCGTTTAAAAGAAACGCCAATAGAAATATTTTTTTACATTTGCACAAAAAATATTTAAAAATAAATCATGGGAAAAGGTGATAAAAAAAGCCGCAAAGGCAAAATAGCAATGGGTTCTTACGGTGTCAGCAGACCAAGAAAAGCTTCCACAGGAAATGCTTTTGTTCCAAAGTCTTCTAAAAAATCTACACCGAGAGCTGAGAAAACCGAAACAGTTGAAGCACCAAAAGCAGCTGCTAAAAAAACAACCGTAAAAAAAGCAGTGGTAGCAAAAGCGCCAGCAGCTGAAAAAACAGTTGCGAAAAAAGCACCTGCAAAAAAAGCAGCTAAAAAGGAAGAATAGTATTTTTCAGTTTTGTTGAAATATTCCAACGCCTGCTTGATTGTGGGCGTTTTTTTTATTTTACATTTTATCTAAATTAGAAAAATAATTTTCGGATCGTTCTATTTCTCTCAACAATTTTAGTTGAGCTTCCGCTGAAAAATTATTTTTCTCAAACCCTTTATTTCTGAGCTCTAAAAGTTGAGAAACTGTAGTTTGCAAATCCATTAAACCGTAATGTTCATCGCGAACATAATGCATAAATTTCAACATCGTAAATCCATCAAACCACGAAAAAAAGCGTTTCAAAAAATATTTTTTTGAAGTCGAATTTTCGTTCCATTCTTTTACCCTTTCAGAAAAATTATTTTCAGCTAAAAATAATTGAACTGTATTAGGAAGCACTAATAAAAAATCTGAAAAATTATTTTTTTGATAGCAAGATTCTATCGTATCAAAAAGCTTTTTGATGTCAATAAAACTTTGCGGATGATATGCCGAGTATGAATTATTTTTTTCGTCTAACCATTTCTGAATC
Source organism: Bacteroidia bacterium (assembly GCA_039924845.1). NCBI lineage: Bacteria > Pseudomonadati > Bacteroidota > Bacteroidia > Bacteroidia bacterium. The sequence continues at coordinate 5,287 of JBDTAC010000075.1, read as the reverse complement.
GCTTTACCTGTACCAAAAGGAACCCGATTAGAAGGACGCGGAGAAGGAATAATTTTTGTTTCATTTAACTCCGAAAAAAAACCAAGTAGCATAATTTTTTGTAGAAAATAAAAATCTTCTCCCGCCTTTCGCTTGTTCATTCCACCTTGTTTTTTATACACTTCTGCGCGCACCGCCATCGAAGAACCTATCGTGTGGAATGCAAAAGGAAAGCCCGCGTAACGTAAGCCCTGATTGTAATAGCGTAAAAATAATTCGTATTGAATAATCCCTTCGTACACTTCTTTTGAAAATTCATTTCCGTTAACGGGATGCTCAAAATAAATAGAACAGGCTGGCGTTTTGGGATTTTTTAGGAAATGATTTTCGAGCGCGGTAAAATAATTTTTTTCGCATAAACTATCTGCATCCATGCAGGCAATTATTTTATTTTTTTGTGTTGATTTTTCGAAACGTAGATACGCTTCGTCCATTCCAATTTTTCGCGCTAATCCAACACCTGCATACTTTTTAGGAAGTAAACAAGCTTCTATTAAATAAAATTTCAGTTTATAATCTAGGTGCTTTTTTTTCCATTCTAAAAAATATTTTTTCGTTTCATTGTTTTGAAAAATTATTTTCTCGTCAGCGTTTTCTGAGGCATTTAAAACAACAATTATTTCAGTCGAACAATCGCTACGTGTGCAATTCAACAAAGCATCCAGCGTATTTAATAAAAGTGATTCGTTGAAACAAGGAATGACAACTACAATTCCTAAATCTGCGGGAACATTATCAAGCAATAACATCGCTCAACAAAAATTTTAGCGTATCCACATCGTCTGCATAATCCCATAATTCGGGCTGTTGCGTTGTTCCAAATTTTAGTTTTGAAAAATTATTTTTTTCAGCCGTTACACAACATTGAATGTTTTCTTTTTGAAAAGCTATTTTTTCGAACAAGGATTTTTCATCTGAATAATGCTCGTAAAAAAGCACGGCAACAGGCGATGCAAAGTTTTTGTCTTCTTTCAAAATTAAAAAATTATTATCGAAAACAGGCTCCAAACGCATTAAATAAATTGTTTTATTGTAATCGTAATTGTTGGCGTATTTGTGATTGTTGATGACGAAATTAAATTCGAAAAACGACTCAAATAATAAATTTACATTGTATCCTTCCGGGAAAAAAAGTTTAGAAACATTTCGACAACCCAAACCAAAATAAGAAAAAACATCCTCGCCTAAAAGTGCTAAATCATTGGCAGCTTCGGTGCCATCTAACACAGCAACAGAAGTGCGATTTTTACGAATAATGTGCGGATATTTTCCAAAATAATAATCAAAATAGCGTGAAGAATTATTACTGCCTGTTGCAATAACCGCATCAATCGAAGGCAAACGACCTTCTGTAAATAAAATTTTATTTTTAAAATCTGGTTCTAATTCTGTGAGAATTTCTGCCAAAAGCGGAATCAAAACGGTGTCAGACGAAGAAAGTTTTCCAATAAAATTATTTCCTGAAACCAGCACGCAGATCATATCGTGGAAACCAACCATCGGAATATTTCCCGCCATGATAACACCAACATTTTTATTTCCAATATATGTTTCAATTTGATTTTGATAGGGAAAAATCCATTTCTCCAATTTTTCTTTTCGAAGCATTTCTGCGATGGAAAAAAGTGCTTTTTTTACATTCGATTCCGTAAACCAACCATTAACAAAAAAAGAACGAGCAATAGCAGCATCCAGCTTTTCGGCATATTTTTGATTTGAAAAATTATTTTTTTCAGTCAATAAAAAGTGTCGTAAAATATCGCTGAGCTCTGAAAAAGCAGCGAGTCGTTTCTTTAATTCCATTCAACGAATCATTTATTTCAAAATAATGTATCTTTGCGAAGATTTTTGGCAAAACTAACAATTCAAATTTAACATTTCAGCAAAATTATGGCTATAAGAATAACAGACGAGTGTATCAATTGCGGAGCTTGCGAGCCGGAATGCCCGAACAACGCGATTTACGAAGGAGGAAACGAATGGCGTTTTTCTGACGGCACGTCTTTAAAAGGAAATTTTACCGGAAAAAGTGGATTATCTGTCGAAGCAGATTCGCCGCAAACACCGAAAACAATGGATGTTTATTACATTGTTACGGATAAATGTACGGAATGTGTTGGTTTTCATGACGAGCCACAATGTGCGGCTGTATGTCCCGTGGATTGCTGTATTTCGGATGATGATAACAAAGAAAGTAAAGAAGAACTTTTACAGAAAAAACAAACTTTACACGTTTAATCAAAAAAATAATTTTTGAAAAGCCATTCTTACGGATGGCTTTTTTTGTTATTTATCATTTTATACGTAGCTTTGTATTCTATACGTATAATATAAATATACTATGAACACAAAGTTGACATTGAGCATTGAGCCAGAATTGATAAAAGAAATTAAAAAATATTCTCACCAAAAAGGTATTAGTATCTCAAAAATAGTGCAAGATTATTTTACCATTCTGACGCAAAAAAACAAACAGAAAAAAAAATCAGCTGTAGATGAATTAAGTGGAATGATTGAAGATTTGGATATTCCTGAGAATTTTAATGCCGAAACAGAAAGAGAAAAATATTTACTAAAAAAACACTTGAAATAATGCGCGTTTATTTAGACACCAATGTTTTATTAGATTTTTTTTTGAAAAGAGAGCCTTTCTACGAAAGCTCAAAAAGTATTATTCGTATGGCGGACGAAATGAAAATTATTTGTTATACATCTCCAATAAGTATTTCCAATATAGCATATATTATGCAAAAATTTGGACGCGATAAAGTGAAAAATTTAACTTTAAAATTGCTTAGCATTATTCATTTGACAGAATTAGATAAACAAATTTATATTGCTGCATTCAATTCAAAATTTGAAGATGTGGAAGACGCTTTACAATATTTTTCTGCATCAAAAACAAAAGCAGATGTTATTATTACACGCAATACAAAAGACTTTAAACATTCTTCTATCGAGATAAATACGCCCGAACAATTTTTAAACCAACGTGTTCCTTAATTTTTTTAGCATGAAACGCATTTGTTTTTTTGTTTTATTTATAGTTTTCGGAAATACGCTGAAAGCTCAAAAAACTGCTACGGATAGTTTATTGAGTTATCAGGATACGTTGAAAATACTGCAATATCAATTTTTTGAAGGACACAACGATGCAAAAAAAATAGCAGCGGATGAAAAATTTAATCGTTTGCTTGGCGAAGCATTAAACGTTTCAAATTCGTTTGATTTTGGATTTGATTCGCTAACTAAAATTGCGCGCATTACTTCACCCGACAAGCAATTCCGTATTTTAAATTGGAATGTTCCGTTAGACGATGGGACTCAAAAATATTTCGGATATGTACAATCTCTCAATAAAAAAACAGGAAAATACGAGGTGTATCCGCTCGAAGATAAATCGGAAGAAATACGAAATATCCACGATGCAGCCTGCGATCCGAATAAATGGCTGGGAATGCTTTATTATCAAATTGTTCCGAAAAAATACAAAAAGAAAACCTATTATACTTTACTTGCCTGGCAAGGATTTAGCGCCATTATCACCAAAAAAATAATTGATGTGGTTATATTTAATGCCACTGGAAAACCAACGTTTGGAGCGTCTATTTTTAAAATAGAAAAACGGTATCCGAAAAGAATGATTTTTCAATATTCTGCCAATGCGACGATGTCGCTGAAATACGATGAAAAATCGGGCATGATTTTGTTTGATTACCTCGCGCCTTATGAAGAAGGAATGGATGGACAATATCAGTTTTATGCGCCCAGTTTCCGCGTAGACGGCATTAAATTTAAAAATGGAATTTGGAATTATGTGAAAGAAGTGGATGCAAAAAATCCGAAAACAAAAAATGATAATTTATTTGTTGATCCAAAAAAAGGTGGCGGTCTGTAGTACAATTCCTTTTTAAATTACAGCACTAAAAAAGGTTTCAAAAAATTATTTTTTCGAAGCCCTTTATTTCTTCAGCAAATTGCCTACTTTCTACTCTCTTTTTAAACGAAGCACTCCGAAAAATTATTTTGTATCTTTGTAAAAAGCATTTTTGTATGAAAAGAATTTATATTTTATTACTGTTACTCGCTTTTTTGGCTTCCGAAAAAAAAATTTATGGACAGACGAAAAAAGATTCATTGCAATATTTTTTAATGGACAGCTTGAAAGCATTTACCGTTTATGCTGATACTGCCAAAACACTTAATAGAATTGACGCAAATGGAAAAAAACAAGGTGCTTGGAAAAAGAATTATCCAAACGGAGCGATGCGCTATAAAGGCTATTTTGTAGATGATCAACCCGTTGGTGATTTCGTTTATTATTATTCGCGAGATACCATTCAAGCTGTATTGGATTATGGCAATGGCACGGATGGAAAAGCAAAAGCAACGATGTATTTCCCTGGGGGAAATTTGATGGCAAAAGGTTTTTATACTCAAGAGAAAAAAGACAGCACTTGGTGTTATTACGATCCATACGGACCGGTAGTTTCAACCGAAAATTATCTAAACGGCCTGAAAAATGGTGTTTGTAAAATATTTTATCCAAATGGACAAGTAAACGAAGAACGTACTTGGTTAAACGGAAAACAAAATGGTATTTGGCGACAGTATTTTGAAAACGGAGCTATTAAATCTTTGGGGAGATATCAAAACGATTCACTGGATGGAAGAGTAACTTTTTTTTATCCAGACGGAGTAAAAATTGCTGCGCAAGGAATTTATAAAAACGATGTTAAAAATGGAGAATGGATTTTCTATAAGGATGATGGCACGGTGTTAAATAAACAAACGTTTAATATGGGACACATCACGAAAGGACAAGTCGTAATTACGCAGGAAGAACAAGATAAATTGAAAAAAGATTACGAATTGAAAGAAGAACAAAACAAAGAAGATCAGCCGAAATAAGAATTTTAAAATGAACAAAAAAGGAAAAGTGTTGGTGGCAATGAGCGGCGGAATTGACAGTTCTGTGGCGGCTTTATTATTGCATGAGCAAGGTTACGATGTAATTGGGATTACGATGAAAACTTGGGATTATGCAGGCGTTGGTGGATCAAAAAAAGAAACCGGTTGTTGCAGTTTAGATTCCATCAACGATGCGCGATTATTGGCTGTTAATAACGGTTTCCCGCATTATATTTTAGACATCCGAAATGAATTCGGAAATTTTATCATTGATAATTTTGTGGAAGAATACCTTGCCGGAAGAACTCCCAATCCTTGCGTTTTATGCAATACACAC
>JBDTAC010000074.1 GCA_039924845.1 Bacteroidia bacterium | reverse complement strand
ATCGCATGACACGTTTACATGAACGTGAGGCAAGTTCAGCTGTGCGTGAGGCAAGTTCAGCTGTGCGTGAGGTAAGTTCAGATAAACGTATGACATGTTCAGCTGTGCGTGAGGCAAGTTCAGCTGTGCGCATGACATGTTCAGCTGCGCGTAAGGCATGTTCGGCTGTGCGAGGAGCCCTTAAACCTGCTCAGGCAAAGGGCTTTATGCTTTTTTAGAGAATTTTAACAAGTCAGATACAATAATCAATAACCTATTTGCGTTTCTGGACATATAAATAATTTAAACTAAATAAAAATGGGTAAAAGAACAGTAAGAGTAAAGGTACCGAGCCACAGGCCGGGAGATTTATTGCGTCTCGCTCAACGCATTTTAGAAAAGAGCACAACTGATGGGGTTGGTTGTCCAATTGCCCCAGCTGATTTGGCTAACATCCAATCGCTTACCGATTCCGCGGTAATTGCTCGAAATCACAGCATCGAGCTACGCGAAGAAAGTGAAGGCGAAATGCAAGTAGCCCGTTCAGCAATGGGTATCGAGAAGGGACAAACAAATAGTACGCCAAATACTATTAATTACCTCATCGCAAAAATACGCGATGTGTTAATGGTTACCTATCGTGGCAGAGAGGAGCAGCTTAGTCAGTACGGCTTTAATGTAGTTGTTAATGCCTACGTTCCGAAAAGCAAAGAGAACAAGTCTATTACTTGACATGTTTGCTTTGTGTATCTGGAAACCACACCCTATAAAGGTGTGGTTTCTTTTTTGTCTTAAAAGATCTATATACGAGTTAGACCAAAATGTTTTTTGTGGTATTTGATTTCGAATAAAATTTTAGTGAAATGAAGTTTTGTTGAACGACTGTTACAAGGAGTGCTTCTTTTCCTTCATTATATCTTGTCGCGTACAACATTACTTTAATCCTTTTACCTTTTCTAACGTTATTATTTGATTGCTCTGAATTACCTTAACTGTCGGAGGTTCGGAAAACTTATATGATTTCAATTCTTCAATTAGTTCGTTGAAGTCGTTGCTTGTCGCAACCAAAACATTGTCGAGTCCGATAACGTCTCCACTTTTAATTTTTGCTTTTACACTTTTCGCTTCATTTACTTCAAGTGTTACTAAATAACTCAATGCTTTTCTGTGAACATATTTTAAAGCTATTGCTTCCAAGTCGGCTTGTTTGTAGCGTTCGCGTAAACTTGTTTTTGCAGAAATACAAATTGGACCTCGTTCTGAGGTGTAAAACATAAGGTCATAAATTACATTGGGAACAAATGCAACTTTGGCACTCATATAAAATGGCAAAATGTTTTCACGAACAAACAATGTTGCCAAAATATATTCAAATATTTTCCCGTTTAAATTGTTATTTCCTTCGGGATGCTTTTGAAATGCTTCCCAGTATGTCGAAATATAATCCGAAGGCTTTTTATATTTCACATTCATAAAACTTGGGAATAGGCTATCAAAAACTATTTCTGCTTTATTATCTTTCCCAATAGTTATTCCTAATTGATTTAGTTTGTTCATTTGTTTAAAATTAGTTCTAAAATTTTCGTTGCCGTCGCTTGTATTGCAGGCACGGCAACAGAGTTGCCGAATTGTTTGTAAGCTGATGCGTCAGCAACAGGTATTACATATTTGTCAGGAAAGCCTTGAAGCCTTGCCCATTCTCTCGGTGTCATTTTGCGAATGCCCTCACGATTTACAGTTCCTCTAATGTGAGTTGTAGGAGTATAATCTGTGATTCGATGGTCGTAAATTAAGTTTCTTTCTCTACCCATTCCTCCGACTACAATTGCGTTTGCAATTCCATCATCTGGAATAATCGCATAGCCAAAACCGTTTCCTTTTCCTTCGTGTCTTGCCTTGTGCTTTACAAGCGTCTGCACATATTGAGTTGATAAAAAATATTTTGTTGCAGGAACTTTCTTCTCCTTTATGTCAGCAAATTTTACTTTTTTCTTTGTAGGTTTCGGATATTCAAATTCTGTAATCCCAATGTCTTTTCGAAAACCAACAATATAAATTCTTTCTCTATTCTGTGGAACACCATAATCCTTTGCATTTACAATTTTAGGCTCGGGAACGAAATACCCTAAATCATTTCGTAAAACATTAAGAATTGTTGCCAATGTTTTTCCTCCGTTATGGTTTCTTAAGCCTTTTACGTTTTCTAAAAATATTGCTTTTGGTTGTTTGCGTTTGATGATTTCCGCCACATCAAAGAACAGTGTTCCTCTTGTGTCCTCAAATCCTCCTCGTTTGCCTGCAATAGAAAATGCTTGACAAGGGAATCCTGCACAAATCAAGTCAAAACCATCTGGAATAAATGCTTTAGTTTCTTCTTTTGTGATGTCACCAAATGGACGTTCTCCGAAGTTTGCTTTGTAAGTGCGTTTGGCTTCTTTGTCCCATTCGCTTGTAAAAACACATTTTCCACCTAAATTTTGCATTGCTAAACGGAAGCCTCCAATTCCCGCGAAAAGGTCAATAAATTTAAATTTTGGATTTTTAACTGGAGGAAATGGAATATCAAAAGCATCAAAAATGCCATATTGTAACGCTTCTTCTGCTACAAGATTTGTTATTTTCTCTTCGGGATATTTGCATTGTAAAATTTCTTTTGTAAATTTTATTGCATCTTTTTTATAGAATTTTGAAACTCCATTCTTACAGTTGTGCAAAAAATGAGTAATAACCGCTTCTTTGTTGTTTTTAGGTTCAACAAGTTTGATTTTATATTCTTTTTCAAAAACCCCTTCGAGAGATATCTTCTCTTTTAGTTTCATTGTTTTATTCTATAATTAAGTTGCTAAAATAAGAAAAAATTACCCGACGAATAGAATCAGGAAAATAAAATGAGAAATCGAAGCCTTGAATTTTTCTTTGTTTCTTTCATTTGGTTCAAGCCAAAAGAAAGAAAAGCACAAAAACAGAATTAAAAAATTATTTTTTCGAAGAGATAAATGTCTACTAAAAGGATTACTACGGAATTTTGTTTCAACACATTTAAAATATCTTTGGATAAAATAAACTTTTTACAATGACATCTAAGAAATCCATACACTTAAAACCATTTAAAAAAGAACACGTTGTACTGCTCCAAACATGGGCAGATACAGAAGAAGAACTTGTTCAGTTTGCAGGACCTGTATTTAAATTCCCTTTAACAGAAGAACAAGTAGCGCATTATTTAGAAGACCAGAACAGAGCCGTTTTTCTGGTGGAAGAAGCACAAAATAAAGTCGCGATTGGTATGGGCGAAATTTTTATTGTGAATGCAGAAACGCGCAGGTTGTGCAGAATAACTGTTGGTAATAAACAGTATCGCGGAAAAGGTTTCGGACAAGCAATTATCACTACACTATTAGAAAAATCTTTTTCCGATAAAGCTGTAAATACAGTAGAATTAAATGTATTCGAATTTAATACAACAGCCATTAAATGCTATACTGCTTGCGGCTTTACAATTACACCCAATAATATTCGAATTATAGATGTAAATACCCAAAAATGGAATTTACTAAACATGAAGATAAGTAGAGAGAAGTATTTTTTTGAAGCGTAATTTTCTCTTTAAAGAAAATATTTTTTAAGGGCATCTGATTTCGAATAAAATTTTAGTGAAATGAAGGCGTGATGAGTTCGGGAAGTTCCGAGTGTATACGAGGAAATCGCCCGACGAATAGACTTCAGGAAACTAAAATGAAATGAGAAATCAAAGCCTTGAATTTTTCTTTGTTTCTTTCTAACACCCATGCTGGCTCAAACAAGCACCGCTTGTTTGCCCTATTTCAAGACAAAAGAAAGAAAAATACAAAAACAGAATTGAAAAATAGCTCTAAAATCGCAAACTTAATTGCAAAGTAATATTTCGCGGAGGCATAATGTTACCCGGGCGCGTCATGTATTCTCGGTTAAATACATTATTAACTATCACGGCCAGCTTTGCCGTTTTGTTTAGCTGATAGGCAATACGATAATCAAAAACAAGATCCCCGTTATTATGTGTTTCGCGGTATTGCTTTAATCCTGGAAGAATATAAATGGGAGCCGTAGGTAATTTATCATACAACAAAGGCTCTTCGAAACGCTTGTCAATATTGATCATAAAACTGTTGTAACGCATGCTAAACCCAGTGGATACTTTTTTATAATCGAATTGAATATCTGCTTTCGCATTGTGATAAAAGCGGTATTTTAAAATGTTTTGGGAAGTAGATGCCGTGCTGTCTTTTGCAGTATTAAAATTGAGGTAAGTGGGATCCGTGTAAGTATAGCCCATCAATACGGTGGTGTTGATGCCAAAGATTTTTCCAGTTCCAGTAAGTGTTACATCCACTCCTGTAATTTGTGTATTGCCAACGTTCATGGATTTAAAGCCCGCGTTTTTTACATAATCTAATAAACCAGGGTTTGTGATGGTTGGCGGAATGAAATATCCGAAGGTAAACTCCATCATATTTTCGTACTGTGTTAAAAAGCCGGCTACATCTAAATAGCCATTCCAACCGCCTAATTTCAAACCTTGTTTTATTCCAATTTCGCTGCTCCAACCAGTTTCTGGCTGCAATGCCGGATTGGGATCAATTTTTAAATTATCCACCACCGTGCTTATAAACTTTTCTGCAACGGAAGGGAAACGATAGCCTTGTCCGTAAGAAGCCCGTAAATAGGTATACTTAGCAATGTGGTAGTTAATGCCCGCCCTTAAAACTGGCTTAAAGGGAATTTGCTTTTTCAGGAAAGTGGTTTTAGTTTCAGCCGTATCCAACTTGTAATATTCGCCGCGCACACCTACGGAAAGCGTCAGTTTTTTAATTTTTTTATCGAGCTGAGCAAACAAAGCCGCATTTTCTCCGCTATGAAGTTCGTACAACGAATCTGATTTTACGGTAGTATAGGTTTCTGCAAAGCCTGTAGTAAGTGTAGTGTTTTCAGAAAAATGTTTTTGGTATTGATATTCGGCATAATACACATTGGCAACAGAGCCTTGAGAAGTATTGTTGGTATTGGTTGTATTGAAAAAGCGGGTATGCAAACTTTGCTTATCTCCGTTAGGAGAAATATACACTATAAAAGGATCTACGTTGGTACGTGTGTCTTTGTATTCGCTCACAGAGCCGCCGTTGGGTTTGTATCCTCCCGAATCGGCATTTGCCCAAAGTAAAAACAACCCTGCTCTATCATACATCGAATTAACGTTTACGCCATACGATAATCCCGTAACTTTTTTAGAGCGATAACGCATATTTACGTTACAACGATAGCGTTCTTCGTTTTCCAATTGTCGGTAACCATCGGTATTGTATACGTTTCCAGCAACTACTAAATCTAAGTTGTTAATTTTTTCAGAATGCATAAAATCAAATCCTGAAAACGTCGGATTCACATTTCCCCACCAAATTAAATCACTGCGTTGTGGATTCATGTATACACCAGAATACATCGTTACTTTTGTAAGCGGCGTATCTGTAGGATAAGCGGTTCGGATATTGATAACTCCGTTGAGCGCCGAAGAACCGAACAAAGCAGAGGAAGCACCTTTTATCACTTCTATCTGCGATAGGTTTTCGATGGGTAAAAAGTTCCATTTAACATCGCCAGCATCGGCAGTAATCATTGGCAAATCATCCACCAACACCAACACTCTGCTTCCGGCTCCATAACTGAAACCGCTCCCTCCACGGATATTCGCTTGACCATCTACCACATTTACACCCGGCACTTGGTTGATGATGTCGTCCATGCTGGTGGTATTTTTATTTTCAACTAATTCGGGCTTTATTACTTCCATAGAAACAGTAACATCGCCAATTTTTTGGTCAAATTTACCCGCAGAAACAACTACTTGATCCAATTCGTTGGTGCTTTGTTTCAAACTTACATTCAGCGTAATGGTATCTCCTACCGTCAATAAAAAAGTTTTTGTTTGCGGAATATAACCCACCAAATTAAATGTCGCAGAATGCGCTCCAGCAGCAAGAGCAAAATGGAAGTTTCCATCCACATCACTCAAAACGCCATCCGTTTTGTCAATGCCAATACTCACTCCAACTAACGTTTCATGTGAAGAAGCATCTGTAACTTTCCCTTTTACCATTACGCTTTGCGCAGAAATAAAAGGGATAGCAGTACAAAAAAACAGGAGTGTAAAAAAGTATTTTTTCTTCATCAATTTTATTTACGTGGCTATTCTGAAACAGGTACATCGTAAAGATGCAAAAAATATTTTTCTAAGCAAATTGAACCTCCATTTACAGTACCAAAAAAATAATTTTTCGGAGGTGAAAAATAGAACATAAAAAAAGCGGCGAAAATTTTCGCCGCTTTTTTTATTAATGTTTCGCTAAATAATTGGCTACTCCTTCGTGACTTTCTTTCATCGCCGCATCGCCTTTTTTCCAATTCGCCGGACAAACTTCTCCGTTTTCTTCAAAAAACTGAAGTGCATCTACCATACGAATCACTTCATCCACGCTTCTTCCCAAAGGAAAATTATTTACCACTTCATGATGCACCATTCCTTTTTTATCAATTAAAAAAAGTCCGCGATATGCAATCATCGGTCCTGTTGCAATTAAATCTCCTTCGTCATTTACATCGTAATCACCAGCAAGAACGCCATAATTGGATGAAATTGTTTTAGTTGTATCTGCCACAATCGGATACGTAACACCTTTAATTCCGCCATGCGATTTTGCCATTTGCAACCATCCCCAATGCGATTGTTCTGTATCTGTGGAACAACCTACAACTGCTACATTTCTTTTTTCAAACTCTGCGAGTTGATCTTGAAACGCGTGCAATTCTGTTGGACATACAAACGTAAAATCTTTTGGATAAAAGAAAAATACGACGTGTTTTTTGCCAATGTATTGTTCGAGTGAAAAATCGTTTACGATTTCGCCTCCCATAACTACCGCTTTTGCTTTGAAAGCGGGTGCCTTTTTTCCTACTAATACTGACATCTTATTTGGTTTTTTAAGTGGAACTTCTTTCTAATTAAGGTACAAAAATACGAATAAAAACGCGTTTGGAAAATTATTTTTTTGCGATGATAATTAAGCGGTCGGAATTTTTTTCATCAAACGGACGCAAACTGTAATCGCCATAAACATGTTCGATTTTCAATCCGTTTTTTTGGAATAATTTTTCGAAATCTGAAAGATGAAAAGCGCGTACTTTTTCCATAAAATGATATGTTTTATAAGCATCTGAAAAAATAATTTTTTTGACGATAAATCCGTTTTCAAACGAACGTTTTATTTCAAAACGAACGCCGTCCGAAATTTTTATTTCTGATTTCTTTATTTCGCGAATTGCTTTTTCTGCATTGATAAAATCGAGCACGAAAATTCCGTTTTTCTTCAGCGCAAGCGCCGTAGAACGAAGTACTTTATCGTTATCCTTTTCATTTTCAAAATAACCGAAACTGGTAAATAAATTGAATACAGCATCGTAAAAATTAATTCGAAAAGGCAAACGCATATCGTGTCGGTAAAAAAATAATTTTTCGGTAGCGGATTTGCATGCTTCGTGAATGCTATTCTCGGAAAGATCAATGCCTGTTACAGAGAAATTTTTTTTGCTGAGATAAATCGAATGACGACCTTTTCCGCAAGCCAAATCAAGCAATTGAGCCGAAGCCGGAAGCTGCAATAAAGTCAATAAATTATCTAAAAAAAATTGTGCTTCTCTGGCATCGCGATTCTTGTAAAGTTTATGATAATACTCCGAATCAAACCAATCTTCGTACCAATACGTACATTTCATAAACATTATTTTGTAAGCGCAAAAGTACAGATTGCGTTTATATTTACGATATTTGTGTAAAACTCGTTTCTAAAAATTATTTTTTTGACGATGAAAAAAATACATCTTTATACAAGCATTGCCGTTGGATTGCTTTTAATAGCGGTGGTTTGCATCGGATTACATCAAAATAAAGTAGCAGCTATTTTAAGTGTGGTCGCTTATTTTATTACCTTAAAAGAAGTTTCTAAATACACCTCCAATTATCAATTTTTTACTGTTTTTGCAGCCGCACTTTTAACAGGAATTGCATTGGAATTTCCATTTACTTCGTTTCCCTTTCTCACGATGGCATTGCTTTTTATCGCTGGATGCGGTATTTCACGAATTGCCTTTTTTAGCATTTTTTCCTACTCGCAATATTCTTGGTTGGAACCGATATTGCTTTTTTGCGCTATTGTCCTTTTCGGTATCGGAATGAGCGTTCGAACACATACGATTTTTCAATTACTTGTTCCGCTCCCAAGTTTCGCTTTTGCTTGCATGTTAACGTATGGAATGCTAAAAGATAAGAAACAATTATCTAAAAATAAATCGGCGAAACAACGTGTAGAAATCGGAAAAATACCTCCCAATTTTGAACTTCCTGATCAAGAAAATAATTTGGTGAAATTATCTGATTTTAAAGATAAACGGCATTTGCTATTGATTTTTGTACGCGGAGATTGGTGTCCTGGCTGCCACATGATGCTACGCACGTACGAAAAAAATCGCGAAAAATTTCAAACAAAAAATATTTTTGTGATGGCAATTGGGCCCGATCCAGTGGGCGTAAACAAAGAAATGGTTTTAAAATTAGGATTGGATTTTAAAGTACTTGCCGATGACAAACAAAAAACCGCAATGGCTTACGGAGTGCAATTAAGTGAATACGACAACGCCTTTGCGGATAAATTTGAAGAAGGCATCCCGCTCCCTGCTTCATTTTTAATTGATACCTCTGGTATTGTACGTTATGTTTCGCGCCCCGATAAAGTGGGCGAATTTTTAAATCCTTCACTTATTTTTCCGATAATTGACACACTTTAAACAAAGATGATTTATACCCTTTTTCTTTTTCTACTTGTTGTTTTTGGAAGCGTTTTTTTTCTCGTTTATAAAAAAATTGAACGTATAAAAAATGAATTGAAAGATGCTCGTTCAAAACAAAAAAATTACGAAAGCATTATTGATCAAGCCAACGATGCGATGTTTGTAATTGACATTGTAGAAGGAAAAATTTTGCAAGTCAATCAACGTGCTGCCGAAATGATTGGTTGCCCAGAAGAGCAAATGCTTCAGAAAAAAATTTTTGAAATTACGCCGACTGAATTTTCTGAAAAAAGCTCGCAAGCCATTGCAGATACTTGGGAGAAAGGTGGATTAATTTACAAACACATTCCTTTTGTTGCTGCTAACGGAAGCCTTTTGCCAGTTGAATGCAGCGCGAAAATAGCTTCTTTTTCAGGGCATCCCGCCATCGTCATTTACGCGCGTGATATTCGCGAACGTTTACGATTGGAAACCGAAGTCGAAACTCAAAAGAATATTATCGAAGAAAAAAATAGAGATATTTTGGCGAGCATCCGTTATGCAATGGGTATTCAGGATGCTATTTTTATGGATATAAATGGTTTGAAAAAAATTATTCCAGATTCATTTATTTTTTACAAGCCGAAAGATATTGTAAGCGGAGATTTTTTTTGGTACAAAAGCCTACGAACTTCTTTGTCAGAGCAAGCGAAAAAACAAATGGGTATTTCCCAAGATTCAAATTTAGTAGTGATGGCTGCTGTAGATTGCACAGGACACGGAGTCCCCGGTGCTTTTATGAGTATTATTTCCAATATTTTATTAAATCAAACGGTTAAAAATCCTGATATAAATACGCCTGCTGATGTGTTGCATTTTTTGCAAATCGAGTTGTTTCGTACCTTCAATCAAAACAAAAAAATTACCCCTCGTCAAGACGGAATGGATTTAGCTTTTTGCGCAATTGATTTTGAGAAAATGGAACTTCTTTTTTCAGGCGCGAATAATCCTTTATTGATTGTTCGTAATCAAGAAGTAATAGAAATTAAGCCCGATAAACAAGCCATTACAGCCGCTATTGAATTACCGGAAAAATCGTTTGAGAATCATACTTTTCAATTACAAAAAAACGATTGTGTCTATATTTTCACAGATGGTTATTGCGATCAATTTGGCGGAGAAAAAGGGAAAAAATTCAAACTCAGTCAGTTTAAGCAAATGCTATTATCAGCAGAAAATAAACCAATGGAACAGCAAAAAATTATTTTTGAAAAAACATTTGAAACTTGGAAAGGTAATTTAGATCAGGTGGATGATGTATTGATAATGGGCGTTCGCGTGTGATCCGAAATTTATTTAATGATGATTCTTCCCAGCAAAGCGTTGAATAATTTTTTTGCTTCGTTCAGTTGGATACGCTGAGAAAGCAACTCAAAAATTTTTTCGTCGGATTTTTCTTCTTTCATTAACTGGTTATTTTCCGAAAGCATTTTCTCGATTTTTTTTCCTTTCAGCGAATAAATAGCGCTCCAAACCGATTTCGCCAATAGCATTTCTTCTGTGTTTACAAAAATGCCTTTTTTCTCCCAATTTTCACTGAGATGATATGGATTACTTAAAATATCAATGGCGAGCTTTTGAATTTCTTCATCGAAGTGTTGCGTGAAAAAATTAGTTGAAGGAAGCATTTTTTCGACCTCCTCTTTTTTTACAAATTCAAAAAATATTTTTTGATACAGCGGATTATCAAATGAAATTACATCGCTTTCCAACTGCTGTCGGATGATTTCGAAAACACTTGAAGGAACCGCTATATCTTGTCCTTCCTCATCTTTCGTGTCTATATTAATTTCTTTACCTCCATGCAAAATCAATATTCGGATTAATTCAAATTCTTGATGTTCGCAACTATTCGCGGAAAAATCAATCGTTTCCGCTTCGCTGTTTTCAAAGTATTGCGCTTCTTCTTGCGACTGAATAGAGTCTTCATCTTTTTGCTTTTGAAAAACTTTTTTTCGGAACACTTTATTTAATTCGTTCAGCAAAATTTGTTCTTCAATTTCCATGATAACACTACATTCTCTCACATACAAAGAGCGCGTAATTGCTTCGGGAATAATGGCAATGCTGTCGATAATTTCTTTTATCAAAGCAGCTTTTTTAATGGGATCTTTTTTTGCTTCACTAAATAAAAGTTTTGTTTTGAAAGCGATAAAATCAGTTGCGTTTTCCGCGATAAATTTTTTATATTCTTCGGAAGAAACTTTTTTCGAAAACGAATCGGGATCTTCTCCGTTAGGAAACAAAAGCACTTTCACGTTCATCCCTTCTTCCAACACCAAATCAATTCCGCGAAAACTCGCTTTGATACCCGCCGCATCACCGTCATATAAAATCGTAATGTTTTTGGTGTATCGTCGAACAAGACGAATTTGCTCCACTGTGAGCGATGTTCCAGAAGAAGCCACTACATTTTCAATTCCTGCTTGGTACATCGAAATCACATCGGTATACCCTTCTACCAAAAAACAAGAATCCATTGCAGCAATACTTTTTCGTGCATAAAATATGCCGTACAATACCTGACTTTTATGATAAATATCCGATTCGGGCGAATTAATATATTTCGCTGTTTTCTCGTCTTTTTTCAAAACGCGTCCGCCAAAAGCAATCACTTTTCCGCTCACATTGTGAATCGGAAACATCACGCGCCCGGCAAAACGATCGAATATTTTTTCGTTGGCAGATGAAATCGTCAATCCCGTTTGCACCAAATATTCTAACTTATATCCCGCTGCCAATGCAGGGTCCGTAAATCCGCGCCATTCATCCAAACAATAACCCAACTGAAATTTTTCGATGGTTTCTTTTGTAAAACCACGTTCTCTAAAATAACTTAATCCAACCGATTTCCCTTCGTCGGTCTGATGCAAATTTTCAGTAAATAATTTTTGTGCAAACGAAGAAACGATGTATAAACTTTCGCGATTATTATTTTCGATTTGCTGCTCCGCACTCGGCTGCTCTTCGTCAATAACAATGTGATATTTATTCGCCAATGTTCGCAAGGCTTCCGGATACGAAAGTTGCTCGTGCTCCATCATAAAATTAACAGAATTTCCAGCTTTTCCGCAACCGAAACATTTGTAAATTCCTTTAGCAGGAGAAACCGTAAACGAAGGCGTTTTCTCGTTGTGAAAAGGGCATAAACCTAACAAATTAGCGCCGCGTTTTTTCAGCGTAACAAAGTCGCCCACCACTTCTTCGATGCGCGCCGTATCAATAATTTGCTCTATGGTTTCTTTTTTAATCAACGAAAAGTTATTTTTTTGAAAGAACAAATATACAGCATTGAAGGACGTTTTTGTATGTGTTTTTTATCCTTCGAAAAATTATTTTTTTGAACGTCTTTTTTTCTCCTAAAAATTTGTGTCCACACAAATACTTTTCTGATTATTAATGTTATTGAGTAAATTCGCATCTTAACGGCAATCGTGACAACTAAAAATTAAAAAATGGATAAAATTGAAATTCAACTCAGCAAACAAAAACTTTTTTTAATGCTAATCGGTTGCCTTATTTTTGTTGGACTTGGCGTATGGATTATATCCAAAGCCATCAATCCACCGGCAGAAGGAACTTTTTTTTTTAGGAATCCAATGATTTTGTGGACAGCCGGAATTTCTGGAATATTATTTTTTGGAATGATTTTTTTCTTTATTGTAAAAAAATTGGGAGATAATTCCCCTGGACTTATAATTTCTCCAGAAGGGATTTTAGACAACGCAAGTGGAGTAAGTGCGGGCTTTATTCCTTGGGCAGATATTAATGAAATTAGAGAACCAAAAGTATCGAACCAAAAATTCTTAAATATAATTGTTAAAAATCCACAAAATTATATTGATAACCAACAAAATAGGTTTAGAAAAAAGGTAATGCAATTAAATTACAATTCTTACGGAACGGTAATTTCTATTTCTGCCATCGCACTCAAATATAAATATGCGGATTTGAAAAGTCTTTTAGAAACGGAACTTAAAAAACATAAACCTTAACATCAAGATTTGTCTTCAAACAAAGAAAAATTCAAGGCTTTGATTTCTCATTTTATTTTAGTTTCCTGAAATCTATTCGTCGGGTGATTTCCTCGCAGGCTCGGAAATCCCGAATTCATCACGATTTCATTTCACTAAAATTTTATTCGAAATCAGATGCCGTTAAAAAGGGGGTTGAAAAATTATTTTTTTGAAGTGCGCAGGCAGAGAAAGCATACGATGTTAATAAGCTTGTGCGTGAGGAATTATGCTTTCTTGATTTTTTGTTTCTTTTTTATCAAGAAAAAAGAAATTAAGAAAATGAAACCAGCTTGAAAAAATTATTTTTCAAACTTTAATTTCTACTATCAATTCCCCACATCAGTTTGGTACGAATCGTATTCAGAAAATTTTGATGATTGAATTTGATTAAATTTAATTTGAAATTTTCTTTTTTCAAGGTCATTTCAATCGAGGCATCAATCACGGCAGTGCGCGAATCCAACGAAACAAGGTAATGCGGACTTCGGCCTTCCACGCGCAATTTCAAGCTGTGCGTATCCGGAAGAATTACTGGACGAACGTTCAAATTGTGTGGCGCAATGGGCGTAATAATAAAATTTTCAGAATCGGGCATAACAATCGGGCCGCCACAACTCAATGAATACGCGGTAGAACCGGTGGGCGTAGAAACAATTAATCCATCCGCCCAATAGGAATTTAAAAATTCATCGTCGATGTACGAATGAATGGTCATCATTGCGGAAGAATCTTTTTTCAACACTGTAAATTCGTTCAGCGCATAATTCATGTCGCCAAATAAATTCGATTCTGTTTCCAAGCGCAAAAGCGCGCGTTTATCCAATGTAAATTGTTTGTTGTAAAGCGCTTCGATAGCAGATTTAATTTCTTCTTTCGCCACATTGGCAAGGAATCCCAGCCTGCCTGTATTAATTCCCAAAATGGGAATTCCAGAATTTTTTACAAATGCAATCGTTTCCAAAAGTGTTCCGTCACCGCCAATGCTCAATAAATAATCTACGCTGTGCGCAATGTCGGCGTGGGTTTTAAAGGTTTCCGTTTTTACTTTCAAAAAATTATTTTTTTGAAGAAAGTGCAGAAAAGGTTCAAACACAATGATTTCCGCCTGATGTTGTTGCAAGGTTTGCAATAAATCATTTACTTTTTCAGAAAGATTTTGTTTGGAGGATCGTCCGTAAATGGCTATTTTCATTTTGAAAAATTATTTTTTTGAACGTAATAAATTATATCAAAGATATTTTTTTTCTTCTTTCTTTTTTCTTGAAAAAAAAGAAACAAAAATTCAAGGCTTTGCTTTCTCATTTTATTTTAGCTTCCTGAAGCCTATTCGTCGGGCGATTTCCTCGCATTCGATCGGAACTTCCCGAAATCAGATGCCTTCATTAAATAAATTTTTAATTAAAAATTGGTTTCAAAAAGTTATTTTTTTGAAGCTTTATAAAGGTGCTGTAAAATGCAGAAAGAATCCGCTTTGCATTTGTCTGTTTACTGAATATTCGATTCGAAAAACACCGTCGTAATACGTTGTTAAATCAAGCCCGACGCCGCTTCCGTAAATCCAAGAATTTGCTAAATTATTGTATAAAAAATTTTCATTGTCTTGCACATACGCAATGTCCGAAAAAATACTTGCGTACAATGCGTAATACGGTTTATTGAATTTTTCCCACTTCAAAAATTTAATTTTTTGAACCCTCGGTTTGATAATTTCATAACGCAATTCATTTTTCATCAATCCAAAATTTTGTCCGTTAATTACATAATATTCATATCCTCTTACGTAATCGTTGTATCCAAGCGCGCGTTCCACATAATACGGTTGCGCATTGTTGTCCGAAATTTTTCCTTTCAATTCCGATGCAAAATAAAAACGATTACTCAATTTCCAATATTTTCTAGCGGATGCTTCCACAAAAAGTACATCTAAATTAGTGTTTTGTAAAATACCCAAACCTAATTTTGTAATGCCGATTCCCAAATAATATCCTTTGAGCGGATACGGTTTAGAATCGCGGTGATCACACGTAAAAGCAGCGTACGCGGAAAAAAAATTCATGCTCGAAGTGTTCTCACTAAAATAATTAGTTGCCAATGTTTGCAAGCTATCTGCAATCGAACATTTGTTGTAACGCAACTCCGCAAAATAACGATTGTAAATTCCTTGCCGATTCGAATAATTGATACGTTCGTACAAATTGGTGCGCGCATAACCGTTTAAATCGTTGTAATATTCGAGCACATTATTTTTTGTGGCATAATCAATTTCGTGATTTCGCGCATATACCACGGCGAAACCGAGTCCACTATTTTGCTTTTTATTGATGTACGGAATGGAATAAAAAATGCCCAATTGTTGATCGTAACCATCCTGAATTCGAATGCCGATAGTTTGATTTAATCCGAGAAAATTATAACGCAATAAATTTATCCCGTAATTTATTTTGGATAAATCTTTGGTGAGCCACCAGGTATTAAAATTAGTTGCATCTACGCTCAAAATCGGCTCTGGCCAAGTGTACCAGCGTTCCGCTAAAGTTATAGTGATGTCGATTTTGTTTTCGCTTTCGCGAGATGTATCAATCGTTACAAAATTAAAAAGCGACGTATTCAATAAATTTTCTTTCGCATTATTTAGTGTTTGAAAAATTATTTTCTCGGAGAGCGTATCGCCTTCAGAAAAATTGAGTTCGCGCGTTACGACAGATCGTTTTGTTACTTTATTTCCAACAATATAAATCGCATTTATTACGACGTACTTTTGCACGTCCGAAAAATTATTCTTGGAAGAATCTATCGAAGAAAAAGGCACTGCGAAAATTTTTTTTTCAGTCGAATGAGTCGAAAAAAAAGAAGAAAAAAAGAAAGAAAAAAGAAAAATAAAATTCAGCAACATCGCATAAACAGGGAATTATATGTTGATATAATTCATAAATGAATCGAAGCGATCTTTCGTGTCTTCCAACAATCCGCTTTGATGAAAAGATGCTTTTATTCTATAATTATATCGCGTAAACGTTTGTAAAATCGCCGATAAATCTTGTTTATTAATTTTTAAGGTTAGGTCTAATTTCGTGGAATCTTTGTGTGTGGTAACGTAACTACTCAAAATTTTTGCGTTGTTTCCTTCCACCATTTGCGCAATGTGCGTCATCGAATAATCGTTTACATTCAGCTCCAGCACTACAATTCCTCCGGGTTCGCCAGCATCGGTAATTTCCGCAACGCTTTGTATTAATTTTTTTTGCGTAATGAGTCCGAGGTAATGCTCGTCCGTATCCAGCACGGGAATTAAGGAAACGTGCATCATTGCGATTGTTTTAATTACATCGTAAATATGCAAATGTCCGTACACAAACGGACGAATCAGCGATAATTTTTGTTTCCCAAATTGCTCATCAGGAGCGTTTAAATCCAAAATATCGGTTTCGGAAATCAAACCAATTAATTCGTTTTTATTGATAATCGGCAAATGCGATACTTTTAACTCGTCCATCCAGCCCAAGGCTTTCAGACCAGTATCTGTTAATTTTAAAGGAGGAACTTCGTCCGTTATGAGATCTTTCGCCAGCATTTTATTGTCTTCAAAAAATTAATTTTTCGCTTTCCCTTTTAATTATCAGCAAAAACACATCATACAAAGTTATGATTTTTTAGCTTTGCATAAAATTCTTCGCAAGATGACAAAACTGAGTGTAAACATAAATAAAATTGCTACGCTTCGCAATGCGCGCGGAGGAAACATTCCGGATGTATTAAAAGCGGCGGTAGACTGCGAACGTTTTGGTGCGGAAGGAATTACGGTGCATCCACGTCCAGACGAGCGCCACATCCGTTACAGCGACGCTTTGGCATTGAAACCTTTGTTGAAAACGGAATTTAATATTGAAGGGTATCCTACCAAAAAATTTATGGAATTGGTGTTGAAAATAAAACCCGCGCAAGTAACCTTGGTGCCGGATCCGCCCGAAGCCATTACATCTAACGCAGGTTGGAACATTCAAAAAAATAAAATTTTTCTGAAAGAAATTATTGGAGAACTGAAAAAAAATAAAATTCGCACTTCTATTTTTGTCGATACAGATTTGAAAAATTTGGAAAAGGTGCCTGAAACATTGGCTGACAGAATAGAATTGTACACAGAAGCATACGCTAAAAATTATTTTTCGGACAAGAAAAAAGCCGTAAGACCCTACGCAGATGCGGCAAAATTAGCACATCAATTAAAACTCGGAATAAATGCCGGACACGATTTGAGCTTGGAAAATTTAAAATATTTCGCACAAAACATTCCGCATTTAGCGGAAGTTTCCATCGGTCATGCGCTGATTGCAGACGCTTTGTATTTCGGATTGGAAAATACGATTCCGCTTTATTTGCGACTTTTAAAATAAATTTTTCAGATGAAATTATTTTTCAGAAAATATGGTCAAGGACAACCAATTATTATTCTTCACGGACTTTTCGGAGCATCGGATAATTGGCAAACGTTGGGAAAAAAATTGGCAGAAAATTACGAAGTGTATTTGGTGGATTTACGCAATCACGGACATTCTCCGCAAAGTGAAATTTGGAATTACGAAGTAATGAGTGCTGATTTATTGGAATTAATAAACGATGAAAAAATCCAAAATCCCATTGTAATTGGGCATTCTATGGGCGGAAAAGCAGCGATGTATTTTGCTTTGCAACATCCTGACAAAGTAAAAAAATTAGTGGTGATTGATATTTCACCGAAATTTTATGCGGTGCATCACCAACAAATTTTAGACGCATTACAAGCCGTTGATTTAGAAAAAATGACTTCGCGCAAGCAAGCCGAAGAAATTATTTCGAAATTTATTTCCGATGTTTCCACGAAACAATTTTTATTAAAAAACCTTTATTGGCGTGAAGATGCGCCTGATAAATTAGCTTGGCGTTTTAATTTGAATGTGATTGCGAAAAATATAAATGAAGTGGGAATGGAAACTCCTTTGCCGAAAAAACCTTTGGAAAATTTATCGACACTTTTTATTCGCGGCGAAAAATCACATTACATTTCGGAGAGTGATTTTGAGCTTGTGAAAAAATATTTTTTCGACGTTGAAATTAAAACAATTTCTGGTGCAGGACATTGGATTCATGCGGATCAACCGCAACAATCATACGATGTGTTAATAGCATTTTTTACTGCTTGAAAAATTATTTTTTCGGACTGTAAAAAATGCTTCTCATTGCATTAGAGCAAAGTGGAAGAGCGTTTCAACAAAGAGAAATAAAACAAAATCAATTTGCTCAACATCCACCAAAAAGGTTTTTGAATTATTTTTGGAAGCATTCGTAAAATACGAATTTTTAATGTGATAAATTGCCAGGATAAAATACCTAAAACGTTGGCACAAACAGCGCGCTTTTTAGCTGCAAATTCTGGTCGCATAACGTCAAATAAAATAATTACTCTTCGCTCAGAAGTATTGTTCCAAGCGCGGTGATAGGCAGCATCGTTAAACATCAATAATTTTCCCTCTTCCCAACTTCTATCCTCGTATCCTACATGAAATCCAATATCGGGCAAGGAAGTCGGAACAACCAATCCCAAATGGCAACGCATAATTGCGTTCGTATCTCCAAAATGGGGCTTTATTTCTGCATGTGGCTCCATTACACTTACGCCAACAGAAATAATATTTGGAATTTTTCGTAAAATTTTTAGTGTTTCCGGACAAGCGGCACAATTTTTTTTCGACACACAAATTCCCCAAGCATACAAACCAAATGTTTTCCATTTTTCGGGCGCATTCATCAAATCATTGGCAAAATAAGGATGTAAATTTTGAGGATCTTGCATGTATGCCAATACCTCGTTTTTTATAATGTGCCATGAAGCTTCTACGTCTTTCACCCAAGGAAAATCCGACACATCGTAAAATGTTTTGTCATTTTCAGAAATTCCGTCGAAAAACGGGTAAAAAATTTTATCCATACAGCTTACTCGAAAAGTGAAAATAGAATGTGTCAAATTTAGTATAAAACGCGATTTTATTTCCTTCCAAAAAGCACGTTTAAAAAAATAATTTTTCGGAGCATAAAAAATCCCGCATTTTTAGGTGCGGGATTTCTGACAAAATGAAGGAAATGTATCAATAGACAATTATCTTTTTAGCGCCCTGATTATTTGAATTACGAAGCGAAAGCATGTAAATGCCTTTTCCGAAACCTGCTAAATTAATTTGTTTGGAATACGTTCCGAGAAAATTTCCAAGATTTTCTTTGTAAACAATTTGTCCTACAACGTTGTGAATTTCAATTGTATAATCACTCATTTTATTCACTGTAAAGTGAAGCGTAAAATTTCCGTTATTCGGATTTGGGAAAACGGAGAATGAATTTTGAGTAATGTTTTCTTGTATTCCGGCATCAATAACGGTATCGGCAGGTGATGTAGCCGAGCATCCGAAAGGATTGGTAACAATAACTGTATAATGACCATTTGTTGTAAACGTATAGGTTTGATTTACTGCGCCGTTTAAAATGTGACCATTATAATACCATTGATAACTTAAACCTGTACTTGTACAAGTAAGGATATTTCCAGCTTGTGTGATACTTGGCACGGCAGGATCTGGATTAATTGTAATAACACTGTTTTTTGTGATAGAATCAGCGCCATTGCTATTGGATACTTTCAAAAAAACATTGTATGTTCCAGCGGTATTATATACCACCGAAGGATTTTGCAGAAGCGATGTTGGAGGTGTTCCTCCTGAAAATTGCCAAGTCCATGAAGTAGGATTTGGAGATGATTGATCTGTAAAATTAACCGTGTTTCCTGCACAACTTGTTGTGGCACTTTGTGTAAAAGCAGCCGTTGGTAAGGCTAAAGGATTGTATAAATTATTTTCCCAAATTCCTCTTCCGTATGTGGCTGCTCTGAGTTTAGAAGTTGGATAATAAATGGCTAATTGATCCACTTTTACATTTGGCAAGCCTGTAAAATAAGGCTGAAAAGAAGCAAGAGTGCTGTCTTTGTAATAAACACCAACATCGGTTCCTACATAAACACCATCAGGAGATCCGTTTTGATAGACCACACAGTTTACAGGTAAATTAGGCAATCCATTGGAAAGATTGGTCCAAGTAGCTCCGCCATCATTTGTCATGAAAACTTTATTTCCAGCTGAATATCCTGAAAAAGTTACCCATGCTTTGTTTGCGCTGGTTGGAGAAATAGAAACATACGTCATTGCTGCTGCTCCTGCAGGTAAGCCTAATGTAATAGTTGTCCAGCTTGTTCCACCGTTGATTGTTTTGTAAACTCCGGATTGTTTCACAACGTATAACACTTGCGAATTAGAAGGGGCAATGGCAAATTGTACCACATTGTCGCTTCCTGGAACTGTACCCATTTGCGACCAACTGTTCCCTAAGTTCGTAGATTTCCACATATTGACATATCCCACATAAATCGTATTAGATGTGTTTGGATCTTGCCACCAAGGCGTAACCCAAGCCCCTGTTTCGCTGGTAGGGATGTTTAATCCTTGCCAAGAAGCACCACCATTGGTTGTTTTATTTAAACTTCCGTTGTATTGTTCTCCAAACATGTTGTTGTCATTGGACCAATCAATAAAACATTTCATTCCATCTCCTCCCAAGGTTTCTCCCCAAGAGCCTCCGCTTAAAAAATTCGTCCCATTATCTTGCCAGCCACTGATAATAGTTCCAGCATTAGTAGCAGACATTCCAAGTCCGTACATTTCTCCTATTTGCAAATTATTACCAATATCATTCCATGTGTTTCCATCATCTGGAGTTTGAAATACGCCTCCATCACAACCTGTAAAAAGCGTTGTGCCATTCAGAAAGTTGAGATTGTGAATATCTGCATGAACGTAAGGAGCGCCGGTTCCTGTCCAATCAGCATTCAAATTCCAATTTACCCCACCATCTGTAGATTGCCAAATATTTACGCCTCCTACTGCTACTTCATTCGCATTTGTTGGCGATACCGCGATTGAAAGGGTATACCATCCTTGCCCTCCCATGTCGCTTCCATCATAATTAAAGCCGAGTAAATTAGGCGTTGAATTTGCATCTTGTGTCGTAAAAGTAGTACCGCCATTAGTAGAGCGATACATTCCGTAAAACCCATTATTCGTAATATCAGCAGCTACCACATATACATAATTAGCATTAGCGGGAGATACTGCCAAAGACATTCGAACCACAGCACCAGAGGAAGGCAAGCCAGATGTAATCCCCGTAAATGTGAGTCCGTTATTGGTCGAACGAACAAATGACTTGTCGCAGCCGTAAATGATCGTTGGATTTCCTGGTTGAAATTCCATTGATTTTACAGGAGTGGCGGTAACTTGTGTCCAGCTTCCTCCTCCGTTTGAACTTCGATAAATACCTTTACTTCCTCCTGCATAAATAATACTTGGATTACTCGGATTGATCAACAATCGATTAATAGTATATCCATTGCTTACGGGCCAATTCAATCCAGTTGTATTCCAAGTAGCTCCACCATCAGTTGATTTTAAAACTCCTGCGCTGTACGTATCGCTTGCATCGCCATCTCCAGTAGCAAGATATAATATTTGGTTATTGCTTGGGTCAATAGCGACATCGGATACTCCGATGACAGATAATTGATCCGTGTTTACTTCAGTCCAGGTACTCCCAGCGTCTGTTGATTTCCACAAACCACCCACAGGAGCACCAATGTATATAATACTTGTGTTAGTAGGATCAAAACGCACTACATTCACTCTCCCAACACCGCCATTAGCGGGTTCTTGAGTAGGTCCTAAAAATGTCCAAGAACTTGCAAAAGCAGCAGGTGTTTTTTTGGCACTTCGGTGAGATAAATATTCTTTAAATCGTTCCATGTTGGTGGAAGGCAAGGTAATATCTCCAGAAGGATAAACCCTTGGAGCCATAAAATATTCCCATGTTTTATAAACTTCGTAACCTGGTCTCTCATTTTCTCCTTCTGCTCCTTCGCCATCGTTTTGCTCTTTCAACATTTTTGATTTGGAAGCAGACTTATTAGCTGTTTTTTCCGATTCTTGCATATTCCAATTCGAAAATGCCTTTTGGGTTTCATAAAAATTAACGGAAGGATCATGCATTTTCTGAACCCAGTTATTTTGTTGTGCCATCAAGGCACTCCCAATCAATAAAGATGCAGTTACGGATAAAGTAATTTTATTTTTCATCGTATGAATTATGTTAGAGAACATCAAATTTGATATAAAAAGAAGAGATTTCCTAATTTTCAGGTGAAAAATATTTTGAGACGTTTTTCTCTTCTCGAAAAATTAATTTTTCGAGAAGAGAAAAATTGGACTAAAAAAGACTTCCAAAAAATATTTTTACATTTGAAAAAGATATTTTTTCAAATAAGCATTTTCGATGATTCTGAATTATATTTGGGTTGCCTTTTTTATCATCGCTTTCATTGTAGGTTTGGTGCGTTTAATTGTTTTTGGTGATGCTTCCGCATTTCCGAATATGTTGAACAGCACATTTGACTCTGCTAAAACAGCTTTTGATATTTCATTAGGCTTAACGGGTGCTATGTCGCTTTGGATGGGCATTATGAAGGTGGGCGAAAAAGCAGGAGCTATTAATTTTATTTCGCGCATTGTTGGACCGTTTTTTAATCGCTTGTTTCCAGAAATTCCGAAAAATCATCCCGCCATCGGAAGTATATTAATGAATCTTTCTGCCAATATGTTAGGACTTGGGAATGCCTCAACACCACTCGGATTAAAGGCAATGCAGAGCTTACAAGAATTAAATCCTAATAAAGATACTGCTTCCAATGCTCAAATTATGTTTTTGGTATTGAATACTGCCGGATTAACATTAATTCCTGTATCCATTATGGCATTCCGCGTTCAGCTTGGTGCCGCCAATCCTGCCGATATATTTATTCCCATTTTAATTGCCACTTATTTTGCGACACTTACCGGAATGATTTTGGTGAGTATCAAACAAAAAATAAATTTATTCGATAAAGTAATTCTCTCTTGGATTCTCGGAATTAGTGCTTGTATTGGAGGAGTTATCTATTATTTTACATCACTGTCGCAAGCAGATATTTCTCGTATTTCGAACATTGTCAGCGCTTTTATTTTATTCTCGATTATTGTTTCTTTTTTTTCGGTCGCTTTTTTTCGAAAAATAAGTGTCTATGAAACTTTTGTAGAAGGAGCAAAAGAAGGTTTTACAACTACCATAAAAGTTATTCCGTATTTGGTCGCGATGTTGGTGGCAATTGGCGTTTTCAGAGCTTCGGGAGCAATGGATATAATTATTTCAGGAACTGGGCATTTGTTTGCCGCAATGGGTTTTAATACTGATTTTGTTCCTGCATTGCCCACTGCTTTTATGAAACCACTTAGCGGAAGCGGTGCGCAGGCTGTGATGGTAGAGACGATGCACACCTACGGAGTCGATTCTTTTCCGGGACGATTATCCTGTGTTTTTCAAGGCTCTGCGGATACTACTCTTTATATTGTTGCTCTTTATTTTGGTTCTGTTGATATTAAAAAAACACGTTACGCAGTTCCCTTTGGTTTAATGACCGATTTGGCTGGAGCCATTGCCGCCATTTTTATAGCGTATTTGTTTTTTCACAAATAAAATTTCGTTAAAAAAAGTCTTCAAAAAAATAATTTTTCGAACGTGTTTTTTATCATTCAAAAATTAAAAATATTTTTTCAAAACATCAATTTCAATTCCTTTCATTCGCTTCCGTCTGTAAATAAATTCTATTTTTGTGCTATTCAAAAAATAAATTATGAAGCGACCTATACGAGTTTTAGTAGCCAAAGTAGGGCTTGACGGACACGATCGCGGAGCGAAAATAATTGCTTCCTTTTTGCGCGATGCTGGAATGGAAGTAATTTATACAGGTTTGCGCCAAACGCCTGAAATGGTTGTAAATGCTGCTTTACAGGAAGATGCGGATGCCATCGGAATTAGTATTTTGTCAGGAGCACACAACACTGTTTTTCCTAAAATCATAAAGTTGATGAAGGAAAAAAAGATGGACGATGTGTTACTCACCGGCGGCGGAATTATTCCGGATGCGGATATGAAAAAATTAAACGGACAAGGCGTTGGGCGACTGTTTCCGCCGGGAACAGATACCAAAGGAATTATTGCTTACATCACCGAATGGGTGGAAAAAAATAGAAATTTCTAAATCAAAAATATGAGCTTCGAAAATCTTTTAACGAAAACAGAAAACGGTATTTTTACGATTACGATTAATCGTCCAGATAAATTAAATGCCCTCAATAAAAAAACAGTGCAAGAAATTGGCGAAGCAATCAAAAATGCGATTGCCGATAATCTGGTAAAGGCTATTATTATTACTGGTTCTGGTGCAAAATCATTTGTTGCTGGCGCTGATATTTCTGAATTTGTCGGACTTTCTGTTGAACAAGGAAAAGCCTTAGCACAAGCCGGACATGATGTTTTTAGAAGTATTGAAACTTCTCCGAAACCAGTTATCTCTGCCGTAAACGGATTTGCTTTAGGCGGAGGTTGCGAACTCGCAATGGCTTGTCATTTGCGCGTTGCAAGCGAAAATGCAAAATTCGGACAGCCGGAAGTAAACCTCGGATTGATTGCTGGTTACGGTGGAACGCAGCGTTTGGTGCAGCTTATCGGAAAAGCAAAAGCGTTTGAATTGCATGCTACTGCAGATATGATTACTGCGGAACAAGCACTACAATTGGGTTTGGTAAATCATGTAACAACGGTTGAACAACTTATTCCGAAGTGTATTGAAATTATCGAGAAGATAGAAAGCAAATCACCGAAAGCAATTACAGGTGTTATCAATGCGATAAATGCTTATTTCGAAAATGGAACAGATGGTTTTCAAACAGAAATAAATGAGTTCGGAAAATGTTTTGGTACAGAAGATTTTAAAGAAGGTACGAGCGCATTTTTAGAAAAAAGAAAAGCTAATTTTACAGGAAAATAATTTTTCAGACACCTATTTTTTACCTGAAAAAAACTTGAAAACAATCGTTGAATCCACTTAAAAAACTTGCCGGAGAAACTGCTATTTACGGACTTCCAACCATCGTTGGACGTTTGCTGAATTACCTCCTTGTTCCGCTTTACACTTACACGTTTACTACGCACGATTACGGTACTATGACCGAGATGTACGCCTACTCGTCTTTTTTGATGATCGTGCTAACGTACGGCATGGAAACGGCTCTTTTTAATTTTTGTCGCAACGAACCGAACAAAGAAAAAGTTTACGGAACAGCCATTGTTTCACTCTTAATTTCGTCTTTCGCATTTATTTTTTTACTTTGTTTTTTTAGGCAAAACATTGCAGATTTAATTCGTTATCCGAAACACCCCGAATACATTGTTTGGTTTGCTTTTATTTTAGGTTTTGATTCGATTACATCCATCGCTTTTGCGAAACTGCGCGAACAACACAAAGCCAAAACATTTGCATGGATGAAAATTGCAAATATTGCCATCAACATCGGATTTAATTTTTTCTTTATCGCCTTTTGTAGCAAGGTATATAAGAATCCGGAATCTATTTTTTACCTTTTTGTGAATTCATTTTACGATCCGAATATTGGTATTGGATATGCATTTATTGCCGGACTTTTTGCCAGCGTGGCTACACTTTTATTATTGATTCCCGGAATTTTAAAAACAGGATTTCAATTTGACAAAGTGCTTTGGAAAAGGATGATGGTTTACGCCTCGCCTTTATTGATAGCCGGTTTGGCGGGCATGATCAATGAAACGTTCGACCGGATTATTTTAAAATATTTACTTCCTTCCAATATCGGAGAAGCGCAAATCGGGATTTATGGCGCGTGTTATAAAATTTCCATCATACTTACCATTTTCACACAAACCTTTCGTTATGCGGCAGAGCCGTTTTTTTTCTCGCAAGCAAAAGAGGAAAATGCCAAAGATTTGTATGCCAACATCATGAATTATTTTGTAATTATTTGTTGCGCAATATTTCTGGGAACCTTGCTCAATCTCTCCTGGATTCAGTATTTTATCGGAAAAAGTTTTCGGGTCGGTTTATTTGTCGTTCCTATTTTGTTGCTCGCTAATTTATGTTTGGGTGTTTTTTTCAATCTATCTATTTGGTACAAACTCACGCACAAAACGCATTACGGAGCATACCTCACTTTATTCGGCGCCGCCATTACCTTATTCATTAATTTTATGTGGATTCCGAAATATGGATACCTCGCTTCGGCTTGGGCAACGCTTATTTGCTACGCATCCATGATGGTTGTTTCGTATTTTGTCGGAAATAAACATTACCCTGTTAATTATGATTTAAAAAGGTTTTTAGGATACCTCGGTTTATCCGTAGCTTTGTACTTTTTGAGTTTGCATTTGAATGCAAATTCAGCTTTTTTAAAATTGCTCGAAAATAATTTTTTATTGTTGATTTTTATCGCGACAGTCTACGTTTTTGAGAAACCAAAATGGACTCGAAAAAATATTTTTTGAAACTGATTTTATGAACGTGAAAATTATCAATAAATCGAAACATCCTTTGCCCAATTACGCTACAGAATTATCTGCGGGTGTTGATTTGCGTGCTAATCTAGAACAACCGGTTGAATTAAAGCCCTTGGAAAGAATCTTAATTCCCACCGGATTATTCATCGAATTACCAAAAGGAACAGAAGCCCAAATCCGTCCGCGCAGCGGCTTAGCATTTAAAAATGGAATTACAGTTTTAAACAGCCCGGGAACAATTGATGCAGATTATCGCGGCGAATTAAAAGTATTATTGGTGAATTTATCTTCCGAAAAATTTACGATAAACGATGGTGAGCGCATTGCACAAATGGTGATTGCAAAACACGAACAAGCGGAATGGTTAGAAGTAAAAGAATTACTCGAAACAGAGCGAGGAGCTGGCGGATTTGGGCATACAGGAACAAAGTAAAAAAATATTTTTTCTAAACGATAAATTTGAAAAGCGAATTATGAAGATAATTATTCCTATGGCGGGAATGGGAAAACGGATGCGCCCGCATA
Source organism: Bacteroidia bacterium (assembly GCA_039924845.1). Lineage (NCBI taxonomy): Bacteria > Pseudomonadati > Bacteroidota > Bacteroidia > Bacteroidia bacterium. The sequence goes on along the minus strand of JBDTAC010000074.1, from coordinate 49,592 downwards.
CACTGACCACGCCAAAACCATTGATTCCGATTGCAGGAAAACCAATGGTGCAGCATATCGTAGAAGACATCACAAAAGTATGCGATGAAAAAGTAGACGAAATCGCCTTTGTTATCGGTCGTTTTGGAAAAGAAGCAGAAAATAATTTATTGAAAGTAGCGGAAAGTTTAGGCGCTAAAGGTTCTATTTTTTATCAAGATGAACCGCTCGGTACTGCGCATGCTATTTTATGTGCAAAAAATTGTTTAACCGGGAAAGTTACCATTGCCTTTGCCGACACGCTTTTTAAGGCTGATTTTAAAATGGATTCATCAAACGAAGGAATTATTTGGGTTCAAAAAATTGAAGATCCGCGCGCTTTTGGAGTGGTAAAAGTAAATGCTCAAAATGTGATTACGGATTTTGTGGAAAAGCCGCAAACATTTGTTTCTGACCTTGCTATTATTGGAATTTATTATTTTCAAGATGGTGCGTATTTGAGAAAAGAATTAGAATATTTGATTGATAATAACATCAAAGAAAAAGGAGAATACCAATTGACGAATGCCTTGGAAAACATGAAAGCGAAAGGCACAAAATTCGCTCCCGGAAAAGTGACAGAATGGTTGGATTGTGGAAATAAAGATGCGACGGTTTACACCAATCAACGTGTGTTGGAATATACAAAAGGCAATGTGAATGCGCGAATGCTTCATGCAGAATCGAAAAATGTACAAATTATCGAACCTTGCTTTATCGGAAAAAATGTAAAAATTATAGATTCCATAATTGGTCCACACGCTTCTATTGGAGAGAATTCCATCATCGAAAATTCGAAAATTAAAAATAGTATTCTGCAAACAAATTGTAAAATAAAGGATGCAGAAATTACCAATTCGATGTTTGGAAATTTTACGGAATATACTGGAAAGACAAGCAATGCGAGTATCGGAGATTACAGTACACATCATTGAAAAAATATTTTTTTTAAATGAAAAAAATTCGCATCACGTATTTAGAAAATAAATTTTCGAGCCTTCGAAAAATTATTTTTTTGAGCATGATTTTTTTCGTGCTAAATGCGTGTTCTGTTTTTCATCACAATGCAAAATCATCAACAACTACGAATGTTTCGAGCAAAAAATCGGACGACTCAAAAGTAGATATCATGTATTATTATTACAATGCATGCAAAGAAAAAATGTTGGGAAATTACGACATGGCGATTACGCTTTTTTCCAAATGTTTGAGTTTAGATCCTTCTAATTATGCGGCAGACTACGAGATTGCGGGTATTTATCATTTTCAAAAAGATGTGGACAAAGCGATGATGTATGCGAAACCTGCAGCATTGGGAAATCCTAAAAACCCTTGGTATCAATTACTTTACGGAGATTGCTTGAGCGATAAGAAACAATATAATGATTTGGTAAATTTATATCAGCAAATGGTGAAAAATTTTCCGACGCGAGAAGATTTTTATCTCGCTTTGGCGGATGCGCAAATGTTAGCAAACAAGCCCAATGACGCGATTAAAACGTACGATCGCATTGAAGCAATGAAAGGTGTTCAAGAAACCACTTCGCTCGAAAAAGTAAAAATTTATGAAAAACAAAATCATCTTTCGGATGCAGAAAAAGAATTGAAAAAATTAATTAATGCGTATCCCAATGAAAGCCGCTATTATGGCTTGCTCGGAAATATTTATTTGGAAGAAGGACAGAAAGAAAAAGCCTTCGATATGTATCAACAAATTTTAAAAATTGATCCGCAAAATGCTTTCGCGCATTTGTCTTTGGCAGATTATTATCGTGGTGCGAATCAAGATGACAAATCGTATGACGAATTAAAACAAGCGTTCGAAAATCCGAATTTAGATATTGATACCAAAGTGAAAATTTTACTTTCCTATTATACACTTTCCGACACACATCCTGAATATAAAAAACAAGCAATGACTTTGTGCGAAATACTTGTAAGAGTGCATCCTTCAGAAGCAAAAGCATATTCGATGTATGGCGATTTTTTGTATCGTGATGGCAGTAAAAAAGACGCGCGCAGTGCCTATCGAAAAGCTATTCAGATAGACAGTAGCAAATTTGTGCTGTGGAATCAAGTAATTATTATTGATTCAGAATTACCTGATTATCCGGCTTTGTTGAAGGAAAGCAATCAAACAATTGATTTGTTTCCGAGCCAGCCTTTGCCGTATTTATTAAATGGAATCGCAGAAATTCAAGCGCATAACGATAGCGCGGCACTTTCTATTTTGCAACAAGGCGTGGAGTATTCTGTATTGTCAGATGATAAAGGAATGACGGCGCAATTTTATTCCAATATTGGAGATGAAGCATTCAAATTAAAAAAATATCAAACGTGTTTTGATGCATTTGATAAATCGCTGGATGCCGATTCTACCAACGGTTTCGTGTTAAACAATTACAGTTATTATCTTTCATTACAAGGAAAAAACCTTCCGAAAGCAGAAGAAATGGCAAAACGCGCGAATCTTTTAGACAGCGCGAATAGCTCTTTTCAGGATACGTACGCGTGGATTTTTTACAAAGCAGGAGATTATGTAAATGCAAAAAAATGGGCAGAAAAAGCGATTAGCGATGGAGGAAATAATAACACGGTTATTTTAGAACATTACGGAGATATTCTTTTTAAAACAGGCGATACAGAAGGTGCATTAAAGTATTGGTCGGAAGCAAAAAAGCACGGAAAAGGCTCTGAGTTTTTAGATAAAAAAATTGCCGATAAAAAATTGTATGAGTAAAAAATCAGTTCAAAAAAATATTTTTTCAAACGTTCGGAAAGGTATATCTGTAGCGGGGATAATCCTGTTTGTTAGTTCTTGTAAAACGACGAAACCTGTTACCGAAAAAAAAATTTCCTTGCAGCACGAATCAGCAAAATTGTTGCTTTCCAATCTTCAAAAAAATGAATTCAATTACAATTGGCTTTCCGCAAAAATAGGTGTGGATGTGGCGATTGACAGCAGCAGCAATTCGTTTAATGTATCCATGCGCTCGAAAAAAGACAGCGTAATTTGGATGTCTATTTCGCCTGCTCTTGGCATCGAAGTAGCGCGCGTAATCATCACGAAAGATTCCATTAAATTTATGGATCGAATTCACCATACGTATTTTAAAGGCAATTACAGTTACGTGGATAGTTTGTTGCAAACCGAATTGGATTTTGAAATGTTACAATCTATGATGGTGGGCAATAGTGTGGCTTTTTACGAAGACGAAACGAAATTAAAATCTTCCGTTTCCAAATCTGGAAATTACATTTTGAGCACCATTCGAAAGAGAAAAGTAAGAAAAGTGTTGGAAAAAAACAAAGAGTTAAAAGACCCTGTAGAAATTATTTTTTTAGATCCTGTTCTGTATAAAATTACGCGTATCGTAATCAAAGATTTTGATAAAAACCGAACGTTTGATGCCAAATTCAGCGACTTTGAAAAACAAGATTCGTTGCTGTTTCCGCGCAAAGCGAATTTCGATATTAAAGCCGAAAAGCACATTTCTATTTTACTCGATTATTCGAGGATAAATACAAATGAAAAGACAATGAACGTACCTTTTTCCATTCCTCAGAAATACGAAGAAATTGATTACAAGAAAAATTAACATACGGTATTTAATTTTTTTTATGGCCTGCTTGTTTATACATGCAGACAAGGCTTTCGCGCAGAAATCGAAGAAAAAAGATTTAGAAAATAAAAAGAAAAGCTTACTGAAAGAAATTGCATATACCAATCAATTGTTGAGTGAGACAAAAAATAATAAGCGCATTTCCTTATATCAATTGGTTTCTCTCAATAAAAAAATAAGCACACGCGAAGAATTAATTGAAACGATTAACAATGAAATTGATTTATTGGAAAATCAAATCGGGAGTAATAAAGATTCGATACAAACCCTTACCGTATCACTCCAACAGCTCAAAGAAGAATATGCGAAAATGATCTATTTCGCTTGGAAAAACCAAGATGCATATAGCCGAATGATGTACGTTTTTGCTTCGAAAGATTTTAATCAAGCTTACATGCGATTAAAATATTTACAGCAATACAGCGAATATCGCCACAAACAGGCTTTAATGATTGAACAAACCGAGCAAGAATTAAATGACAAAGTGCAACAATTACAACAAAAAAAATCTGATAAGAAAGATTTATTATCCAACCAGATTTCTGAAAAACAAAATTTAACTGGTGAAAAAACCGAGCAAGAACAAGTGTTTGGAGAGTTAGAACAAAAAGAAAAACAGTTGAAAAAAGATTTGTCGAAAAAACAAGAAGACGCAGAAAAATTGCAAAAGGCAATTCAAAAAATTATTGAAGATGAAATTGAAAGAGAAAGAGCGAAGGCGAAAAAAAACAACAAGCCTTCTCCCAAAGGATTGGTATTAACGCCAGAAGCGCAAAAATTGTCGAATTCATTTGCGAGTAATAAAGGAAAATTGCCTTGGCCTGTGGTAAAAGGAATTATTGTGAGTACCTACGGCGTACATCCGCATCCGTTGTTAAAAGGCGTTACCATTTCGAATAACGGTATTGATATTGCTACCAATAAAGGAGCCTTGGCACGCGCTGTTTTTGATGGAGAAGTAACGGCAGTGGGTGATATTCCGGCTGCCGGGCAATTTATCATTATTCGCCATGGAGAATATCTGAGCGTGTACGCGAATTTGAAAGACGTGTTTGTAAAAACAGGCGATAACGTGAAAACAAAACAAAGTATCGGTACTGTTATTTACGATGACAGCGATTCAAAAACGGAATTGCATCTCGAAATTTGGAAAGGTCAAACCCGCATGGATCCTTCAGAATGGATTTATGACGCGTCGCCAAATTAAGCTAAAAGCCCACTTCTCTAAATTAAATTCAATCGTTTTGCTAATTCTTCTTTGTAGGAGCCGCCGACAGGAATTTCCTTTTTGTTGTCTTCCATAATCACATTGTAATGATCGATGGCAACAATTTTATCGATTCGCACAATAAACGAGCGGTGTACGCGAATAAATTCGGATGGAGAGAATTTTTTTTCGATATCTTTCATCGTAGAATGAATAGTGTAACGGTTGTTGGAAGTGTTGATAACCACGTAATCTTTCAAGGCTTCAATATAATAAACTTCTTCCGTACGAAGCTTTATTAAACGCGAATTTGATTTCACAAAAATAACATCTTGTGTATCTTTATTTTCGACGATGGAATACAAAAAATCGCGTTCTTTTTTAACGTCTTTTATTTTTTCGTTACGATACAAAGCCAGCTCAATGGAGGTATATAAATCAATTTCTTTGAAGGGCTTGATGATATATCCGTAAGGTTCAGAAATTTTTGCTTTACTGAGCGTGCTTTCGTCGGCATAAGCCGTTAAAAAGATCACGGGAATATTGGAAGTGGCACGAATGTGATTTGCCGCGTCAATTCCGCTCATTTCACCTTTCAACATAATGTCCATGAAAACCAAATCGGGCATTTTTTCTTCCACTTGTTTAATGGCGTCCTCTCCAGAAGCAGCAATTCCAACTACATTATAACCCAATTTTTTTAAACTTTGTTGAAGGTCTTTTGCAACAATGCTTTCGTCCTCAACGATAAAAATGTTTGTTTTACCCATTTTTTTTGGTTTTTTGATTGAACTCTATACTGAAACGTGTGCCATTATTGACTTCCTGCGTTATAGTGCCGCTCAACTGTTCTGTTAATGTAACCACCAATTGCAAACCCAACGATTCGGTGTTTTTATAATCCACTGCTTTCGGAAAACCGACCCCATTATCAATGACTGACAACGTTATTCTTTCGTTTTTTTCCTTCAATTCAATGGTTATTTTTCCGCTTGCCCGATCTTTAAATGCGTATTTCAATGCGTTAGTCATCAATTCATTTACAATCAATCCGCAAGGTATTGCGAGGTCTAAATTAATAAAAATATTTTCTATCTCGAGATTCAATTCTATCGGACATCTATTCGTGGCATAAGAATACACTAAATTTTCGGCCAACGTAATCAAATATTCCGAAAATTTAATATTTGCAAAATCGTTGGTACGATATAGGTTTTCATGAATATACGCCATCGATTTTATTCGATTCTGGCTCTCTTTTAAAAGATCTAAAATAGCGGGATCTTTCGCAGAAGAAGATTGCAAATTGAGAATGCTGGAAATCACTTGCAAATTGTTTTTTACACGGTGATGCACTTCTTTTAACAACACTTCTTTCTCTTGCAAAGAATGTCCGATTTGTATTTCGTTTTCCTTTTTTTCCGTTATGTCGTGTGCGATATACGAAACCTCTTCAATTTTTCCGTCTGGTAAAACAATCGGATCGAGCGAGATCTCAAACCATTTAACTTGTCCGTCTTGTCCTACAACTTTCTGTTCGTATTGTTGCGAAATACCGCTCAACGCGATTTGATGCGATAGCGTCGCTTGATCTAAAAATTGTTTCGAAATACTTTTTTCCTTCGAGGATGAAATAAATAAGCGCGAACCCACTTTCGGGCTTCCGCCATAAGCAAACTCGGTAATTTGGCGATAATTATCGTTGTACGAAGTTAAAATCCCGTCTCTGCTAACAGTATAAATTAAATGAGAAGAGTTTTGAAAAATAGCATTTATTTTTGCAGATTTTGTGATCAATTCTTTTTCATTTTCGCGCTTTTCCGTTACATCTTCAATCACACTCAAAAAATACATCGGTGAACCATCGATATCTTTTATCGCAGATCCGGTAACTTCAACAAAAACATTTTTTCCGCTTTTATGAATGTATCTTTTTTCGAGTCTTGTTTTATCCGTTTTTCCGGAAATTTTTTCTGTAAATGATTCTTTTGTTTTTTGCACATCTTCTGGATGTGTATATTCGAGAACACTTTTTCCAACAAATTCTTCCTGAGTAAAGCCAAGCATTCCCGAGAGATAATGATTCACTTGCAAAAATTTTCCTTTCAAGTCGGTACGTGCAATTCCAATATGCGCTTGGTCGTAAATAGCGCGGTATTTTTCTTCGCTTTTTTGTAGTTCTTGCTGTATTTTTTTTCGTACAGCTATTTCCCTTTCTAATTTTTCTTTTTGCTCTTCTGCCACCTGCGCCCGCAATTGTTCTTTTAAAAAGTTTTTTTCAATTGTAGTATCGTGTACTACCACTTGTATGGCATTTTCTCCATTGTATTTAATGGGCATCGCCTTAATTTCTAATTCTATTTTATTCCCTTTTAACGTAGTTGCTTTTACTTCATAAAAAGGCATCAGTTGTCCTTTTTTCGTTTGTTTTATTCGATCAATGGCAAGGGTATGATATTCTGGCAATAAAAATTTTAAAACAAGCTGCTCACTTACCTGCTCAAAGTTATCTGCTTCTATTATTCGAAGTGCACTTGGATTGGCAAATTTTACTTTTCCATCCACATGAATAAAAACGCCATCGGGCGAATAGTCTACTAAGCTCTTATAATTTGCTCTACTTTGCTTCAACTCATTTTCGTATTTCTGGCTTTCGGTAACGTCTGTTACTGCCGACATGCGCACTTCCAATCCATTATACGGGATTTTTCGCGAATGCACTTCCATCAAAAATTTTGTACCATCTACTTTTAAACACCAACACCTGTATAGACCAGAAATATTATTTGCAATTCTTTCTTTGACAATATTTTTACTTTCTGGAGCAATTAAAGACAGGCAACTTATGCCGATTATTTCCGAAGCCGCCTTCATCCCATACATGTGGGCGTATTGGTCGTTTGAGTCAATAATAACACCATCATTATCAATAATAGCGATCCCTTCATTGGTGGCTTTTGAAAGCAGCTTGAACCGAGATTCGCTTTCACGCAAAGCGATTTCCGCTAATCTTTTCTCTGTAATATCTTCGCCCGAAGAAATCATCGCAATTGGCTTTTTGTCGTCATCAAAAAGAATCGAATCTTTCCAGGCTATCCTTCTTTTCTTACCGCTTTTTGTGAGAATTTCGTTTTCAACTTGGAAAATAGTTGAGTCCGTTGCAAAACGTTTCAAAAAATTATTTTTCCTCTTTTTTGATTCTACTTTCGGAACAAAATGTTCGTACCAATTTTTTCCGATAATTTCTTCTTCTTTATAACCAAGTACTTCGCAGCCTTTCTGATTGACCAACAACACGTTCTGATTCGCATCTAAAGCCACCAATAATATGCCAGCAACATCCAAATAATGTTTTAATTTGTCTTTTTCGCGCACTATTTCTTGAGATGCTTTTGCTTGCTCTGTTACATCTCGCATTATCCCAAAATTGCCGATGTGTTTTCCTTTCGCATCTACTTGCGGGAAAATACGCTCTTCAATCCATTTGTATTCTTTCCACGATTTTAATTTATAGCGATACCTTTCTACCTGCGGCTCCTTTTCTTTTTTTATTTTTTTTGATGCCGCCAACATGCGCGCCACATCTTCCGGATGGCAATCCTCTAATAATTTATAGCCCGATTTTAAATACTCTTTTACCGTAAGTCCCATTAATTTTTCAGATTGGCTCCCTACATATTTTGGTTGTGGAAGTCCTTTTTCATCGTACTCAAAATAATAAACAAATTCATCTATTTTTTCGAGTACTTGCGAAAAATTTTTTTCAGATTCAATCAATAAATTTTTGGTTCGGATTGTTTCTGTAACATCATTTATAGTCGTTAAATCACAAACTTCTCCATTCATATAAATCGAAGTAGTACTGATTTCAACATCAATTATTTTTCCGTCCTTTTTTAGGTGTTTCCACAGTCCGTGATACCTAACATTTGAGGTGTCTTTTTGATTCTTTTTTTCGTGCTCAACTAATTTTTTTGCTTCCTCTTTCGGACGAATGTCTTTGATTGTTTTTGATAAAAATTCTTTTTCCGAATAACCGTATTTTTTTATCGCCGCATCGTTCACTTGCAGTATTTTGTGTGTGTTTCTGGAATACACAAACATAGGCACTGGACTTACTTTGAATAAAAGTCGGTATTCTTCTTCGCTTTTTTTAAGTGCTTGTTCGTATTTTTTTTGACTTGTAATATCTCTAATTGCCGTTACTCGAGCCTGTCTTCCTTCATAAATTATTTTCCTTCCTATCAATTCGGCATTAAATGTTGTGCCGTTTTCCCTCAACATTTCAGCTTCGTATTTATCTTCGCTGTCCTGTTTTACTTTTTCAAAAACAATTTTTTTCGATTCAGTAGTAACGTACGCTATTATTGATTTTCCAATCGGACTTGTTTTGTAGCCAAATAATTTTTTCAGCATTGGATTCGTTGCTAAAATAATTCCTTTTCTGTGAACAACAACGCCATCGAAAGAGGCTTCCGCCAATTTGTCAAACAAATTATCTTCCACAAAGGATCCTCCACCGAAAATTTTATTTTTTGGTGTAGGTTGCGAAATTTTTTTCTTATTCGTTTTCGGCATCTTGTTGAGTTGGTTTTACTTTTACGCCATCAAATTTTATTTCCACTCCATTTTTGTAAAGGATGGTCAAGTAAACTTGTCCGTCGTCCGAATAATATTTCCATTCTCCTTCTTTATTTCCCATCACGTATTTTCCTTCTTCTTTTACTTTTCCATTGTGATAATAATATGTGTGTTTTCCATCCGGATTTCCATCTACAAAATTACCTTCGAAACGCAATTTTCCATTCTCGTTGTAATAATATTTCCAGATTCCGTCTCTATTTCCGGCTTTATAATTTCCCTCTTCACGATAATCGCCTAACTGATAAAACCAAGCACCTTCTTTGTTTCCTTCGATAAATTCGCCTTTGGTAATTACTTTGTTGCTGTCGTCGTATTCCACCATTGGCCCGTCTTCCAAGCCGTTCAAATAGTTTTCATCTCGCAATATATTTCCGGTATTGTAAAACCATTTCCAATCGCCTTCTTCTTTTCCTTTTTTATCGTATTTCCCTTGCTCCATAATTTTTCCATTTTCATAATAAAAAATCCAGCTTCCCTCGCGCATATCGTTTACATATTTTCCTGTTGATTTTATTTTTTGATCTTCGTAATATTCTTTCCAGTCGCCTTGTTTAAATCCGTTTTCGTTACAAATTCCTTCTCCCATTAAAATACCATCTTTGTATATTTTGGATACGATTATTTTTCCGTCTTCTCCATAAAATGTGTGGATTCCTTCCGGCAAATTACTTTTGTAGCCTCCTGTTTCTTCTACTTTTCCATCTTTGTAATAAACCGTTCTTTCGTCTAATTTTGTCAGTTCCGGCACATTGTGTTGTTCCGCATCGTCTATATATTCCGTTGTGTTTTCCAAACTTCCATCTTGCGAATATTCTTTAAAAAATCCATTTTTTTTACCTTCTAAATAAGTGCCCTCTGTTTTCGTATTTCCGTTGGCATAAAAGGTTTTCCAAACTCCATCTTTCAAATTATTTTTATCTCTACGATTTATTTTTTCTCTACTTTTTATAAATCCTGCTTTGTATTCTACTAAAGAGATAATAGTTGAATCTTCCGCAAATTCGTAAGACATTCCGCTTTCAGCACCATCCAAAAAATTAATTTTTTCATGCACCTTTCCGTCTTTGTAATACGTGTAACTTTCACCTTGTTTTACGTCATTCACATAATTTTCTCGTGCCGATAAAACCGATTTTGTGCTGTCTGTCACGTACGTATTTTTAAATCCGTTCTTTTTTCCTTTCGAATAATTGTATTCGAGTTGCAACAATCCTTTATCGTTGTAAAATTGCCATGTGCTGTCCAACAGAAAATTTTTACGATTTCCTTGTGATTTTATTTGCCCGTTTTGATAAAATGTTTTCCAATATCCATCGGGTTTTCCGTCCAATATAGTTCCTTCGCTGGAAATAGCTCCATTGGCGTAATAATATTTTTGATATCCATTTTGTACTTGTTTTTCATCTTGCGAAAATGCACTCGAAAAAATCAAACAAAATAGTCCTAAAAATAAAATTTTCTTTCTTAAAAAGACATTCATAAAAAATAATTTTTCAAACATTATAAAGCAAATTTAGCAGATAATTCGAGCATTTTATCAATTGGTTTTTTTGATTTCGCTAAAATTTCTTCGCTCAATTTTATTTCTGGACTTTCATTTAACATGCATAAATATAATTTTTCGAGTGTATTTAATTTCATGTGCGGACAATCATTACATGCGCAATTATTATCTGGTGGCGCTGGAATAAATATTTTTTCTGGAGAATTTTTTGCCATCTGATGAATAATTCCCGATTCCGTTACTACGATAAATGTATTTGATTTTTCGTTTTTCGTATAATTTAATAAAGCGGATGTAGAACCAATAAAATCAGCATATTGAAGCACTATTTCTTCACATTCTGGATGCGCAATAATTTTTGCTTCCGGAAAATTTTCTTTTAACTGAATTAGTTTTTTTGCAGAAAATATTTCGTGAACCATGCACGATCCATTCCACAAAACCATATCTCTACCCGTTTTTTTAATGATATACTTTCCGAGATTTTTATCAGGCGCAAAAATAATTTTTTGATTTTTTGGTAATGAATTTACAATTTTTTCAGCGTTGCTGGATGTACAAATAATATCCGTCATTGCCTTTATTTCGGCAGTACAATTGATGTAAGAAATCACTAAATGATCAGGGTGTTCTTCTTTAAATTTATAAAATTTTTCGGGTGGACAAGAATCTGCGAGCGAACATCCTGCTTTCAAATCCGGCAATAAAACTTTCTTTTTCGGATTAATTATTTTTGCCGTTTCCGCCATAAAATGAACTCCTGCAAAAACAATTATGTCGGCTTGCGTTTTTACAGCTTGTTGCGCCAAAGCCAAACTATCTCCAATAAAATCAGCAATGTCCTGTATATCGGCTTCTTGGTAGTAATGGGCAAGTATAACGGCATTTTTTTCTTTTTTCAGTTTGTTTATTTCCTCGAACAAATCTAAGGATAAATCAATATCGCTTTCTGAAAAAAACTTTTTAGGTTTTAACAACATAATATATTTATATTTTATTTTTTAATAATTATAGTAGTAATAATAGCGTGTTGAAATGGTTTATAAAATAATTTTGTTTTGATAGTATTTATGATTTATTAAAAGTTAAGAACAATATTTTACTTTTTAGAAATAGATAAAGTACTGATTTTTAAAATAATTCACTTTTATAAACAATCAAGTAATAACTTATTTGTTGGTAAAAGAAACCACTTTTGACAGTATAAAATTACTAAAAACTTGTTATTAAAATGATGTAAAATAAAGTTTAAATATTTTCCAATTAGTTTTAATTTGATAAGAGAAATAAGAATTCAATAATTGTTCAGAAAAAAAAAAAATTTAATAACGATTTTTTAAAATTATCAACACAAAACTTGTTTATATATTTTTGTGTTGATAAAGAACGGTTTAGGATTTCTCGGTATTATTGTACCATGGAAAAAAAATTTTTGGCAATCGGTTCCGACCATGCTGGTTTTGCATTAAAAGAAAAAATAAAGTTACATCTTTCAAAACAAAATTTTGAAATAAAAGATTTCGGAACACATTCTGAAGAACGCGCCGATTACTCGGATTACGGACATTTAGTTGCAAAAGAAGTTGCCGAAAAAAAAATTTCCGGAGGCATTTTAATCTGCGGAAGCGGAAATGGAATTAATATGACAGCGAATAAACACGCCGGAATTAGAGCCGCTTTGTGTTGGAAAGAAGAAATTGCTCAACTCGCGCGACAACACAACGACGCGAATATAATTGTTTTACCCGCCAGATTTATTAGTGATGATGAGGCTTTTAAATGTGTAGATGTTTTTTTTAAAACAGCATTTGAAGGCGGAAGACATTGTGGAAGAGTAGAAAAGATAGATCTTAAATAATTTTTTTTAGATGGAACGTGTAGAGAAATTTTTAGAGAATGCCGAAAAACAAGTTTTTGATGTGGAACAGAAATCCATTCTCAAAAAAAGTTTTTCGCAGTACGAAAATTATTTTTCTGAAGCCGTTTTACAATACGAAAATTTAGATTTAGCAAAGAAAAGAGCCGCTAATCTGAAAAACAAAACCATCGAAGAATTGGATAAATATTTGGTAGATTTTGAAACCAATTTTACCAAAAAAGGCGGGAAAATAATTTGGGCGCAAGATGACAAAGAAGCACTTCAGGAAATTTTACAAATTCTAAAAAAGCACGACGCAAAAACCGTAGTAAAAGCAAAATCAATGCTTACGGAAGAAATTGAATTGAATAAATTTTTGCATGAAAATCAAATTGAAGCGCTGGAAACCGATGTGGGACAATACATTCAGCAAGTTGCCGAAGAAACGTCGTATCATTTAGTTAATCCATCCATTCATAAAAGTAAAGCCCAAATCAATAAATTATTGAACGAAAAAAAAGGTGTTCATCCGGAAAGTTCCGCGGAAGACATGGTTTTTTTTATTCGAAATTCCTTGCGCTCCAACTATTTTTCTGCGCAAGTCGGAATCAGCGGTGCTAATTTTTTAATTGCAGATACTGGCTCTGTAGCACTCACGGAAAATGAAGGGAACATTGGGCTTTCCGTTTCTTGTCCAAAAATTCACATTGTGATTGCAGGCATCGAAAAAATGATTCCGTCGATGAACGATTTGGATTTATTTTGGTCTTTATTGGCAACTTACGGAACAGGACAAAATTTGACGGCGTATAATTCGATTGTCAGCGGACCGCGCCAAACGGGCGAAACAGATGGTCCAGAAGAAATGTATGTGATTTTATTGGACAATGGCAGATCGAATTTATTGGCGGAGCAAGACAGGCGTGCGGCACTTTCCTGCATTCGTTGCGGCGCTTGCCAAAATGTATGTCCTGTTTTTCAAAATATTGGAGGACACGCTTACGATACAACGTACGGCGGACCGATTGGCTCCGTTATTACGCCGCATTTAAAAGGAATGGACGGATATAAACACTTGAGTTTTGCTTCTTCGCTTTGCGGAAAATGCACGCAAAGTTGTCCGGTAAATATTGACATTCATAAAATGCTTTTGTACAATCGCAGAGATTCTATAAAGACTGGTAACACTACGAAAGCAGAGAATTGGATGTGGTTTTTTTGGAAAGGCGCGATGTTAAAACGTGCGAAAATGGAAAAAGGCGGCGCGAAAGTGAAGAATTTTATGTTGAAACAATTCTTCAAAAAATCCTGGGGCGAAAGGCGCGATTTACCACAAGTTGCCGCAAAATCCTTCAATCAAATTTGGCGAGAACGAATGAAAATTTCGTGAGTTATTTTTGAAATTTAGGTCTTCAAAAATTATTTTTTCAAGAGGAGCTTTGTTGCAATAAGCGCAGGATCGGGAAATGCAATTTTCCATTAATAATAAAATTTCCATTTAAATCCGTAATATTGTCCTAAAATAAGATAAAAAGACCTTTATATCTTAAAATAAAAATATCATGAAAAATAAAATACACACAGAAGAGCTGGATATGCGCGTGTTTATCCCTATAGAAAGACATAAAAAATTAATACAACTCTTCAAGGAATTACCCGTTGATGGAAGTTTTATCTTTATAAATGATCATGATCCTATCCCGCTCTATTACGAGTTTCGTTCCATTTATGGAGATGTGGTTGGTTGGGAATATCTCAATCGTGCGGGTAGAGAATGGAAGGTAAAAGTTACACGAACTGAGGATTCTCAGGGCAGAGAATTTACGGATATTTCTACCTTGCTCGATCTTCGGAAAGCAGATGAAAAAGAGTGGAAACAAATCGTATTTCACCGTTACGGGATGATGGAACAAGGCAATACCATGGAAATTATTGCTGCGGAAGATCCAATAGAAATTCACGGTATTTTTGTAAGAAAGTTTGATGGACAACATTCTTGGATTTATAAAAAGCAAGAACCCAATGAATTCGTTGTTCACATCACTAAAAAAGTGAAAAGCGATTTAGAAGATGATGGTTTTTCGGTGGTGAACGAATTTGATTTACGATCTTTTCCGCCAACAGAACGGCATGAAATGTTTTATAAAGCCTTTGCTGATATAACGTCTGGTGAAGCCTTTGAATTTATCAACGATCATGATCCCAAACCGCTTTATTATCAAATGGAAGCAGAAAGCAAAGAACCTTTTAAGTGGGAATATTTAGAAAAAGGTCCTGAAGAATGGAAAGTGAGAGTCATCAAAACAAAAGCATGATTTTTTAGAGAACAAAAAATAGTTCCCTTTTTCATTTTTAGGATTTTATCTTGGATAATTAATTAGAGTTTCTGCTAATTTCATCAAAATCATAACCGGCTCTCGCCAATGCTCGCCGTGCCGATTCTATTGCAATGGGCGCTGGATTAGACGGATGAACAGGCACTTCTTCGGTATTTGCCAGTTGGATTAAAAGCTCCTTTGTTTCTCCGTGCGTCAACGCTTCACACACATCGTACAATCCTCCGGGCTCCTCTTCAGCCAAATCGTGTTTTTCTAAAAGATGCCTTATCACTTTTATCAGAGACGAAGTAGGCGGAGGCACCATTAAGGCAGTTATTGCTCCATGATCGAGGCGATACCTTGGAATAAGTTGCTGCATCAATTCAAGATTTGCTTTTTTTGCTGCAGGAAAAAGAGTTTTTTCTTCCATTTTAATGTGACGCAATAATCGGGTTCTGAATTGATGATAATAATTCATTTCGATTTCGTCCGCTTGCTCAGTTGCCTTATGCAATAATTGATCAATGCGGTGATGGTCTTCTGTAAAAAATTGATGCAAGGGTTTGTTCATAGATTTTGAAGTGCTAAATTCAAATTACTAATGTTGTTTATTTTTTGTGCCCGTCAAATAATTGATGAAAAATATTTATAGTCAGTTTACTTATTAATTTTTTTCTTCCTCTTTTTAATTTTAAAACGTATAATATCAGGCATGGTATCTCCCAATAAAAATCCAAAAGGTTTTACTATTTCAATACGGTCAAAAACAAGCTTAATAACTCCAGTAAGCGGGATTGCAAGAAACATACCGGGTACTCCCCAAATTGCTCCTCCAGTAAGTACTGCGGTTATTGCTACAAGCGCATTAATTTTTACCTTGGCGGCAACTACCTTAGGAATAATATAGCTGTTATCAATTACATGAACGAACACAAAAAGCATTGCAATCCAAAGCACACCAGATGCTGAATCTTTGGTTGTGAAATCAATGAGCATATATAAAGTAACAGCCAGAACTCCACCGATATATGGAATAATATTCAGTAGCGCTCCGATAATCCCCAATAGTATTGCATATTCTATTCCTATAATTAAAAGTCCAGCCGAATACATGGTAGCTACAATAGCAGCTTCAATAAGCAATCCGATTAAATAACTTTGAATCAGCGATTTTGTGCTCGAAAGAAACTCGTCCACCTGTTGCTTGTGAAGCTTTCCGGCTAATTTCTGCAAAAATTCCATCAACAATGGTTTGTAAAATAATATCATGAAAATATAAATAGGAATAATCAGCAATACAAACAGAGTACTTTCCATACTCGAAATGGCTGAACTTATGCCGGAGCTGAATTTGCTCAGTTCTTCCCCTCTTGTTTTTGCTAACCAATCCATAATAGACCCCGCGCTGATATTAAAATATCCTGAAAAATCGTTTACAGATTGATCTAATAATTTATAAAATTTATCAATAACAAGAGGCAGTGATTCGCTGAAATGGCTTGCCTGAGAAGACAGGAAAATAAAAAGCATCGCAATTGAGAAAAGCGCCAATATTAAAGTGATTATAATTGAAAGCACCCTATTTAATCCAATACGTGTAAACAGCCTGACAATGGGATTTAACAGAATCGCAAACAGACTTGCATAAATTATTGGCACAATAATGCTTTGTCCGGCTATTAAAATAGCGAATAAAAAATAGATACCGATGATAGATATTACTATTCTTAGGTAAGTTGGAAATCTGGAAGATTCGTTCATTGTATTTGTAAAAAGATTAATTTATACGAATGTTTGGAAAAATAATGTTCAAAAAATTAATTTTTTGAACGCGAAAAAAATCGAAAAATTATTTTGGAAGATGTTTGTAATCGTCAGCATCAATAATTGTTTCGTCTGGATTTTCAAAAAAATCTAAAGTCCCCGGAACAGAATATAAAATGTCTGAAAGATCCAAATTTACAGAATGTACAACGGCGGTTTTTATTTTTAAGCTATCCGAAAAATTATTTTTTGAAACAGCGTTTTGAGCTTCGCTGTTAAAGCAAAACAAAGAGACAAAACAGATTGCAAAAAAATATTTTTTCATGTCTGAAAAATTACTTTTTCAAATCAAAGATATAAAAATTGTTTAGCCTTTTACTTTTTCCAGTGCTTGTTTTAAATCGGAAATCAATAAATTAGGATCTTCCAAACCGATATAAATGCGTACTAAATTAAAAGGTAATTCGCCAGCTTTTGCTTTAGGCATCGCACAAATAGGAAAAACCAACGATTCGTAACCGCCCCAAGAAGTTGCCATTAAAAAATGTTTTAAGCTGTCGCAGAAAGTATCAATGTCAGAACTATTTTTTGTTTTAATTTGAACAGAAAATAAGCCAGTCGCCTTTTTCATCTGTTTTTTAGCGAGTGCTAATTGCGGATTATTTTTCGAAAAAGGATAAAATATTTTTTCAATTTTCGGATGATTTTCTAAAAATTCTACTACTTGCGCTGTACTTTCAGAAGTCCTGTTGACGCGGATTTCCAGCGTCCTTAATCCGCGAATCATCAACCATGCATCGTGCGGAGAAATAATTCCTCCGATATTCATAAACTCTTCTCCAAACATTTTTTTTATTCTTTCGGACGAGCCGCAAACCACGCCAGCAACCACATCGCTGTGTCCGTTTAAATATTTACTGGCAGAATGGATGACTAAATCAATGCCCATTTTTATAGGACTTTGCTGTAACGGCGATGAATAACTGTTGTCCAGAATCGTAGTAATGTTCTTTTGCTTCGCGATTTTTGATATTGCTTCAATGTCTTGGAGCTCAAAAGTCAATGAATTCGGGCTTTCCAAATAAATTAATTTGGTATTTTCACGAATGGCATTTTCAAAATTTTTGGTTTCGGTTCCATCTACCATTGTGGTGGAAACGCCATATTTTACAAGGTAATTATTCAATAAAGCATTCGTCCAACTATACGGTTTTTTTACGCAAACTACATGATCTCCGGCTTTCGCCACGGACATAATTGCAGCCGCCATTGCAGCAGTTCCGCTTCCAAAAACGAGTGCATCTTCTGCACCTTCCAATGCCGCAATTTTCTTTCGCAAAATTCCTACAGTCGGGTTATAGCCGCGTGTGTAGAAAGGCGTTTCGTATTCATTTAATAAAACTTTTCGCAAATCTTGAACGCTTTTCGCGCAAAAATTAGTGCTTTGCATAATAGGAGGCGTTACCGCATTGAAATAATTGTCGCGCTCTTCGCCCAATTGATTGATGATGTAGGATATATCCATTTGAAAAATTATTTTTTAGAAAGAGAAATTGAATGGCTAAAAGTAAAAACAAAAATCAATCGAAGACGAAAATCAAGTTCGAAAGTGTTTTTATATCCCGAAAAATTATTTTTTTAGTGTAAAAGTATTGATTTTATTGACGCGTGGAACAACCTGTGTTTCTATGCGATTTCCGAGAGGTTCGTTAAAATTGCGAAGCAATGCTCCAAAATAAATGTTTTTGATATTAGAAGGCTTTATTTTTGATTTTTCTTCGTTTTTCGGAGATTTTTAGAGGAGAAATGAATTGCTTCGAAAAAATAATTTTTCAAAAGAGAAAATTGATCTATTTATTTTTGATGATATAAATTTGGCTCGAAAATTCTTTTCCAGATTTAATGGCGTTTATATTGGAACGAAATCCATTCCAACATCCCAATATAAAATTGGAATTTCCACGCTTGTATTTTTCACTTAACATAGAAACGTAAAATGAATCCAAGCGCATTGGCAAAACTTGCGTTACTTTCATTTCGTGCTTGGCAAAAATAAATTCAATGTCTTTTGGCGTGAAATGATAAAGGTGTCTCGGCAAATCGTAAGCTGCCCAAAATTGCTTGTAAATTTTTGCGTCTAAGGAAGAACAATTCGGAACGGCAATTAGTAAAGTTCCGTCTTTTTTGAGTAATCTTTTGAGTTCTAAAATACGTTCGTTTAGTTTTGAAACGTGTTCCAAAACATGCCACATGGTAATTATTTCGAATTGATTATTGGAGAAATCTTTTAGTTCTGCTTCTTCTTTTACGTTCAAAAAATAATTTTCGGAAGCGTATTTCCGAGCATCACTTCCGGGTTCAATTCCGAAGGTATTCCATTTCGCTTTTTTGCAGATATTTAAAAATTCTCCAGTTCCACAACCGATGTCCAAAATGTTCTTTTTGTTCCCGCGATTTAATCTTTCTACCAACTGTAGTTTTTTAATTAAGGTGTATTTTCGGACAAATTGATAGATGGAATTAATGAATCCTTTGGAGGAATTGGAATGCGAAATATAGTCTTCAGATTTATAATAATCGCCCAAATTTGCTTCTTCTGGACGGGGGTTTGTGAACTTAAAGCCGCATTTGGCGCAAGCGACAATTTGGAATGTTTCACGTGAAACAGTATTGTCTTTGCAAGATAAAAATGGCGTAAATGAATCTGATTCGCAAGCCGGACAATGAGTTAAAGTTTCCATAAAATCAATAAGAATTGGATGAGTGTTTCACGTGGAACAATGTTTTTATCTTCCTAAATAAACCATTAAAACAGAAATATCCGAAGGGTTTATTCCGCTAATTCGAGATGCTTGTCCGATTGTTTTTGGTTTAATTTTTGAAAGCTTTTCTCGAGCTTCTAATGATAAAGAAGTGAGTTGTTTGTAATCAAAGTCATCGTGTAAAATTAAATTTTCCAAGCGAGTTAGTTTCTCCGCCATTTCATTTTCTCTCGAAATATATCCTTCGTATTTCATTAAAATTTCGGCTTGTTCCAAACTGTCCAAATCGTATTTAGAAATAAAATCTTTAACCTTTTCAGAATGAATCGCGAAGTCAGAAAGTTGAATATTTGGTCGCGTTAAAACACCAAACATTTTTACTTTTTGAGTAATTGGAGAAGAGCCAATCGTTTCTAAAACAGGATTTATTTCAGACGGATCGATACTTTCTTGTTTAAAATAATGTATGATTTCTTGCGTTTGTTTTAGCTTAATTTTTACTTTTTCCAAACGTTTATCATCTGCTAAACCTAATTCGTGTGATTTAGGAGTTAGTCGAATATCAGCATTATCTTGGCGCAATAAAATTCTGTATTCTGCACGTGAAGTAAACATCCGATAAGGTTCGTCCGTTCCTTTCGTTACTAAATCATCAATCAATACACCGATATATGCTTCGGAACGTTGTAAAATAAAAGAATCTTTTTCAGCGACTTTTAAATGTGCGTTAATGCCTGCCATTAAACCTTGACAAGCAGCTTCTTCGTAACCAGTTGTTCCGTTAATTTGTCCTGCGAAAAATAAATTTTCAATTAATTTTGTTTCCAGTGTAAGCGAAAGTTGTTGAGGTGGAAAATAATCGTATTCGATGGCATATCCCGGTCGGAACATTTTAACGTTTTCAAAACCCTGAATCTTTTTAAGTGCCTTATATTGAACATCCTCTGGCAAGGAAGTAGAAAATCCGTTCACATAAATTTCAATCGTATTCCAACCTTCGGGCTCTACAAATATTTGATGGCGTGTACGTTCTGCGAAACGAGTTATTTTATCTTCGATACTTGGACAATAACGCGGACCTAAACCTTTTATGCGCCCTTGAAACATAGGAGATTTCTCAAATCCTGTTCTTAAAATCTCATGTACTTCCTCGTTGGTATAAGTAATGTAGCAACTTTTTTGTTTAGTAAGTGCTTTTGTATCTGTATAAGAGAATTTAGCAGGATTTTCATCTCCGGCTTGTTCTTCCATTTTCGAATAATCAAGAGATCTTCCATCAATTCTGGGAGGTGTACCAGTTTTCATTCTACCGCTTTCAAAACCCAACGATACTAATTGCTCCGTAATTCCTGTCGCGGCTTTTTCTCCCGTTCTTCCTCCTCCAAATTGTTTTTCTCCGATATGAATAATTCCATTTAAAAAAGTACCATTGGTAAGTACTACGCTTTTCGCGAAGATTTCAACACCCATGCCTGTTACAACACCTTCTATTTTGTTGTTTTTGACAAGCAATCCCTTCACCATATCTTGCCAGAAATCAACATTAGGAGTGCTTTCGAGCATTAAACGCCATTCTTCCGCGAAGCGTAAACGGTCACTTTGTGCGCGAGGACTCCACATGGCAGGACCTTTCGAGCGATTCAACATTCGAAATTGAATAGCCGTTTTATCAGTTACAATTCCGGAATATCCACCCAAAGCATCAATTTCTCGTACAATTTGTCCTTTTGCAATACCGCCCATTGCAGGATTACAACTCATTTGGGCTATTGTTTGCATATTCATCGTGATAAGCAAAACAGAAGATCCCATATTGGCAGCAGCAGCGGCAGCTTCGCAACCAGCATGACCGGCACCAACAACTATAACATCGTATTTTTTAAACATTTGCGTGCAAAGATAGGAAAAAGGCTAAAATCAATGGATTAAGAATAAGGTCTTCGAAAAAATAATTTTATGAAGATAAAAAAATCGCATCTTTGGTTGATAAAGAAAAAGCCTTTTTTGGATACAAAGCTTACAAGTTTAATCTGTAACGAAGCACAAAACCAATGCTTCAGCTTCGTGCCTACGAGGGAAACACAAAGCGGATATTTAAATAAAACCACTTACTTCTAAATGACGACAATTATGATTTTATTAGAAATAGAAATACCCCTATCGGGTTTTACTTGGGGTGCTGGCTGCCTTATAGGAGCTATTGGTACCGCCTATTATATTATTCAATCTCCTATGGGAAGAAAAAATCCATCAGGTATATTCGGCATCCTTTGTCATTGGGTGATAGGTTTTGCGATAGCACTTCTATTTTTATGTTTAAGCATTAGCTTTTTTTATGACTGGTGGTTTCATATACCGTTTCGGTAGTGTTCCAAATGTTCCTCAGAGAAATTCTTTTTCGATTTAAAAAACCAGTTTCAAAAAATAATTTTTCAGCAATGAAAAAGGAGCTGAACATGCCTCACGCACAGCTGAACATGTCATACATTTAGGTGAACATGCCTCACGCACAGCTAAACATGTCATACGTTCAGGTGAACTTGCCTCATGCACAGCTGAACATGTCATACATTTAGATGAACATGCCTCACGCACAGCTGAACATGTCATACGTTCAGGTGAACATGCCTCACGCACAGCTGAACATGTCATACGTTCAGATGAACTTGTCTCATGCACAGCTGAATATCAATACGATACAGAAGCCTTCTTTATTTATCCGCGTAAAGCGAATACTGACTACAAGGACAAAAATGTAGATATCTATGATTGGAGCTTCCAATAAAATGCGTTTGAAAAAATAATTTTTGAACGTATTGCTTTTATATTACCTTTGGATACCACATAGAAAAACTGTAAATAAAATCAGATGGAAAAATATACTCAAAAAGAGAAAAGCAAAAAATGGTTATCCATTTTATTGTTTGCTGCCATTATTCTCAACGTAAGTTCAACGCGAGCTTGTACTGGAACAGCAAATTTTACCTACACGTTGGGACCTAACGGATACGTAACATTTAAAAGTACGAGTACTAATCTTCCTGCTTCCCCAAGCTATCAATGGAATCCGGGAGATGGAAATCCGATTGTATATGGCGACACAACCTATGCGCACAGTTATACAGCTAACGGCACTTATACCGTTTCGCTTATTCTTAGCGCTGATAGCAGCACTTGCAGCGATACCGCGAGAATTGCAATTACAATCAGCAATGTTACCGCTCCTTGTATGTTAAGCGCCAGTTTTACAGATACCGTAAACGCAAGTGGAATGGCTAACTTTACCAGTTCATCTACAGGAACAAATTCAGGAACGCAATATTATTGGAATCCTGGAGATGGAAGTCCGACCGTTTTAGGAACTAATATATTTACGCATACTTACATTTATGCAGGTGGATATAATGCTACACTTTCTTTGCGAGATACAGGTACTTCATTTTGTTTAGATTCTATTACGAACTACTTGTATGTATCTACAGCCGATAGCAACGTGTGTCATTTACATGCTAATTTCACATACAGCATTGGTCTTAACGGCAATGTTACATTTACAAATACATCTACCAGTATATCAGGAACTCCAAATGCTCATTGGAATTTTGGCGATGGAAATTCGGACTCCACATCAAATATTAATTACAATCATGCATTTATCGCCAATGGTAATTACAAAGTTGTATTAATGGTGGAAGCAAACGATTCTATGAGTTGTTCGGATACAATTAGTCATACCATTACAATTAGCAACGTATCTGCCTTTCCTTGTACGTTAAGCGCCGGCTTTACTACGGTTAATGATACCACAACAGGACAAGTTCAATTCATCAATACATCTACTGGTACAAATTCTGGAACACAATATTATTGGAGAACAAGTCCAAGTTCAACCGTTGATTCTCTTGCTGGACCCCATTTTGCTCATACATACGGCGCCAATGGCACTTTTCCTGCTTGGTTAATTGTGAGAGACACAGGAACTGCTTTTTGTGTGGATTCTATTATGGAAATGGTAAATGTTTCGAATGTAGATTCTTTGCATGCCAGTTTTGTTGTCGGGAATACACAGTGGAATGACACTTCTTACATCTATACTTTTGTAAGTACATCAACTGGCACCAATAATTTAACAACTTATGCATGGAATCCAGGTGATTCTACTGCAAGTGATACAGGTGTAAATTTGACAACATACACACACGGTTACTTATATCCTGGATTACACACCGTAACGCTATCATTATGGTTTACCAGCTATCCGCGAATAAATCATAAAAATGAACAATCCAGTGCTCCAAAGTATGACCTGACCACTTTTAGTGAAGTCATCAATGTTACTTCTGGTATTCCTACTGTTGCTGGAGAAAATACAATTTTTAAATTATATCCAGATCCAAGCGATGGATTGTTTCGACTCTCACTCAATGGCATAGAACATACTGGTAATGCGGAAGTTCAAATAAGTAATTTACTTGGAGAAGTTGTTTATCAAACTACTATTTCATCTGGCAACGGCGCAATTGTTAAGGATATTAACCTGAAAAATATTTCTAACGGAACATATTTTGTACGCGTAATAACTGCTAATAAAGTGTATAATTCTAAAATTGTTATCAGTAAATAAGCTGAAAAAATAATTTTCTGAGACGAAATTTTGATTCGAAAAAGGGGTTCAAAAAGATATTTTTTTGAACCCCTTTTTATTGCACAAATTTTTGCGATACTTTTTTGATACTCGAAAAAATAATTTTTCAATCCGCCGAAGCGATTATCTTTGTTTTTCAAAATAAAAGGAGATGCAATTCAAAGACGTCATTGGTCAGGAAGATGTAAAAACACGTTTAATTCAATCGTATAAAAACAATCGTGTCAGTCATGCCCAACTTTTTTTAGGTCCGGAAGGCAGCGGGAATTTGCCTTTGGCATTGGCGTATGCACAATTTATTTCGTGTACGGATAAACAAGAAAACGATTCTTGCGGACAATGTAATTCTTGCGTCAAATACAGTAAAATGGCACATCCCGATTTGCATTTAGTGTATCCCATCGCTACTTCTAAAGAAGTAAAAACGAGCGAAAGTTTAGTGGAAAAATGGCGAAATTTATTTTTAGAAAATCCATACATGAGCCTTTTTCAGTGGATAGAACAGTTGGATGCTGAAAATAAACAAGTAATGATTGGCAGTGACGAAAGTGCCTCTATTTTAGAAAAATTAAGTTTAACCAGTTATGAATCTTCGTACAAAATAATGTTGATTTGGATGGCAGAAAAAATGAATGTTTCTGCTGCCAATAAATTATTGAAAATATTAGAAGAGCCTACTGAAAACACTTTGTTTTTACTAGTTTGCGAGAACGAAGAAAATTTATTGCGCACCATTATTTCGCGCACGCAATTGATAAAAATAAAACGCCTTTCGACAGACGAAATTTGTAACGCACTTCAAAAAGACGAGCATTTAGAACGTCCAGAAGCCGTCCGAATCGCTTTATTAGCCGATGGAAATTACAATTCCGCATTAAAGTTTTTACGCGAAGGAAGCAGCAACGAAAATAATTTTTCACTCTTCCGCGAATGGATGCGCATGTGCTTGAAATTTAACGGTGTAAAAGTGGTGGAATGGAACAATCAAATGGCGGCGTTGGGAAGAGAAGAACAAAAGAATTTTTTACATTACGTGTTGCATTTACTACGGGAATGCATGATGTACAGTTATACGGGAACAGAATTAATGCGAACAGAAAATGAAGAATTGGCGTTCGTAAAAAACTTTTCGCCCTTCATTCATGAAAATAATTTGGAGAAATTTATTGATGAAATAAACAGCGCCTGTTTGCAATTGGAACGAAACGCAAATCCCAAATTATTATTCACCGATTTGGCTTTTAAAATCAATGAATTGCTCAACATAAAAAAATCATAACTTTGGGCTTTTAAAAAATAATTTTCTAACACATAAAATCATGGGATGCGGAGGTTGTTCAACCGGAAGAGGATGTAGTACTGCTACCAGCGGAGTGCCTGCGGGTTGCAACAATAACGGCTCTTGCGGAACAGGTGGTTGTAATAAACTCAACGTTTTTGATTGGCTTGCCAACATGGAATTACCGAAAGGTCAGCCCAAAAATGATTGTGTAGAAATCCGTTTTAAAAATAGTCGAAAAGAATTTTGTCGCAATGTGAACGATTTACCACTTGCCGTTGGAGATGTGGTAGCTGTTGAGGCTTCCCCCGGACACGATATTGGAATTATTTCTCTTACCGGAGAATTAGTTCGTTTGCAAATGAATAAAAAAAATGTTTCTGACACTTCTCCTGAAATCAAAAAAATATATCGCAAAGCAAAATCGGTAGATATTGATAAATGGAAAGAAGCACAAGCTTTGGAAGACACTACAATGCACCGTGCGCGCACCATTGCTGTTCGCTTAAAATTGCACATGAAGATTAGCGATGTAGAATATCAAGGCGATAAAACAAAAGCTATTTTTTACTACACAGCCGATGAACGCGTTGATTTCAGGGAATTGATAAAATTAATGGCGGATGAATTTAAAGTGCGAATTGAAATGCGTCAGATTGGCGCCAGACAAGAAGCGAGTCGTTTAGGTGGAATTGGATCTTGTGGGCGCGAATTGTGTTGCTCTACTTGGCTTACCGATTTTCGTTCGGTTACTACCGGTGCGGCGCGTTATCAGCAGCTTTCGCTGAATCCTTTAAAACTTGCTGGACAATGTGGAAAATTAAAATGTTGTCTCAATTATGAATTAGATAGTTATTTGGATGCGCTGAAAGATTTTCCGGACACTTCTCTCAAAATTGAATCCGAAAAAGGAAAAGCATTTCATCAGAAAACAGATATTTTTCGTCGAATCATTTGGTATTCGTATACTTCCGAGCCGGATAAATTTATTCCGATTGAAGTAACGCGAGTAAACGAAATTATTGAAATGAACAAAGGTGGAAAATTTCCGGCAGAATTTGTGAAAGAGCAAGCACCTGTTGTTGTGGAGAAAAAACTGGATTATGAAAATGTGGTTGGACAAGACAGTTTGACGCGCTTTGATCAAAAACGAAAAAAACACAAAAACAAAAAACGCAAAAAACCTTTTGTAAAAACGGCTCCAAAACCATGACGAAAAAAATATTTTTTCGGACGGCTTTTTTTTTAGGATTGATTTTAATCACATTTTCTTCTTGCGATAAAAATCGAGTGTTCGAACAAAATCAAAAAATTCCGGACGATACTTGGGACGCAAAAAACGTGTTGAAATTTCAAGTAAACATTACAGATACCGTTACTCCTACTAATTTTTATGTGAATATTCGCAATACAGATAATTATCCTTACCGAAATATTTTTTTGTTTATCACCACTCGTTTCCCAGACGGAGGAAAAGCAACGGATACCTTGGAATGTACACTTGCCGATCAAAATGGAAAATGGTTGGGTAGCGGCTTAGGCGATATTTGGGACAATCAAATTCTCTTCAAAAAAAATGTGCGTTTTCCGCATACTGGAAATTATATTTTTGAGTACCAACAAGCGATGCGCGCCGAACAACTTCCTGAAATTATGGATGTTGGTTTGCGAATTGAAAAAACGAGATAGAAAATTATTTTTTTGAAGCTGATTTTTACTGCAAAAATAATTTAAAATCGATTGAATTTGAAATTTCGAAAAGTTGTAAAAAATAATTTTCTATTTCGCATGTATTTGCTAAAATCCTTGCCAATGGCTTATTTAGCGGGCATTCGGGTAAAAGAATTTTCGGCAGAAAAAACAATTTTAAGCATTCAGTTTTCGTGGCTCACACAAAATCCTTTTCGTTCTATTTACTTTGCCTGTTTGGCGATGGCGGCAGAAATAAGTACGGGATTATTGGTAATGAACGGCATTTATAATTCATCTCCAAAAATTTCGATGTTGGTAACAAAAAATCAATCTTCATTTTTTAAAAAAGCAGTTGGAAAAATTTCTTTTACGTGTTCGGATGGCAAATTAATTTCGGAAGCCATTCAACAAGCAAAGCAAAATGAAAGTGGAATAACAATTGATGTAAAATCAGTTGGCGTGGATGAAGCAGGCGATACAGTCGCAGAATTCTTTTTTACTTGGTCGTTAAAAGCAAAAAATAAATAGACCAAAAATGCGTTTGAAAAATTATTTTTTTGAGACCAATTTTTGAGTTCAAAAAACAGTGTCGAAAAATTAATTTTTCGACGGAATAAATAGCTTTCCTTCTGTTCTTTGAGTAATTTTGTCGCGAAAAAAATTTCTCGTCATGAAAAAATCAACCACCAATATCATCCTTGTTTTTTCTGCAATTGTGGCGCTTGGCATCGGCTATTTTATTTCCGCGCACCCAAAACCCATGCATTATTTGCCGTATTACGGCCCAAAAGAAGTAGATTCTGCACTCGTAAATGGGCAATACAAGCGCGATACGGTTTATCATCGCGTAGGCGATTTTAATGTGATTGACCAAAGCGGAAAAAAGATTTCTCAAAAGGATTTTGATAATAAAATTTACGTCGCTGATTTTTTCTTCACCACTTGCCAAGGTCAATGTTTGCAGATGTCTTCTCAAATGGAACGCGTTTTCAAAAAATATAAAAACAATTCATACGTAAAATTTATTTCGTATTCCGTCAATCCTGTCGGCGATTCTGTGCCTGCTTTAGCGGCTTACGCGAAGTTGCACGATGCGGATCCGAACCAATGGCATTTGGTTACTGGCGATAAAAAGGAAATTTATGATTTGGCGCGCACGTCTTATTTTGCTTCTGTTTCGCAAGGTGATGGCGGCGCGGATGATTTTTTACATCCGAAAGAATTTTCGTTGGTGGACAAAGAAAAACACATTCGCGGATTGTACGATGGCACGGATTCTACGGATATTAACCGAATGATGGTGGACATCGATTTGCTTTTGCAGGCGTACGCGCAAAAAAAATGAACCAACATCCTACATTAAAAATAAGCGCCTTGCGCGATTGGCTGCCAAATGCCGGAAATCCTTTATTAATAAGCGGTCCCTGTGGTGCCGAAACCGAAAAACAAGTGTTGGAAACGGCACTGGAATTGAAAAAAAAAACGGCAGTAAGTATTTTTCGCGCTGGAATTTGGAAGCCGCGCACACGCCCAAATTCCTTTGAAGGAGCGGGATCCATCGCATTACAATGGTTAAAAAAAGTGAAAGCAGAAACGGGTTTGCTCACTGCCGTGGAAGTGGCGAATGCGCATCACGTTCACGAAGCTTTGGAAGGCGGCGTTGATGTACTTTGGATTGGAGCGCGCACGACCGCAAATCCTTTCTCTGTGCAAGAAATAGCCGATGCATTAAAAGATGTTGATATTCCGGTGATGGTGAAAAACCCCGTTAATCCAGATGTTCAGTTATGGATGGGCGCTTTGGAAAGAATTAACCAAGCAGGAATTACCAAGCTAATTGCTATTCACAGAGGTTTTTCTGCGTTCAAAAAAACAAAATATCGAAATGATCCGCAATGGCAAATTCCGATTGAGCTAAAACTTTTTTTTCCGGAACTGCCCATTATCTGCGATCCCAGCCACATTTGTGGGAAAAGGAATTTGCTAGCATCCGTTGCTCAAAAAGCGCTTGATATGGATATGGCAGGCTTGATGATTGAGTCGCACATCCATCCCGACAAGGCTTTGAGCGATGCGCAGCAACAAATTACGCCCGACGAACTCGCAGCATTAATGAAGGGCTTAATTGTAAAAAATCCAAATTCACACAATAAAGAATTTAAAAATAGGTTAGAACAACTGCGTGTTTTGATGGATGAGATCGACGATGAATTGTTTCAATCGCTTGCAAAAAGGATGGAAATTGCGGAAGAAATTGGGGAATACAAACGCGATAATAACGTAACTGTTCTTCAAATAAAAAGATGGGAAAGCATTTTAAACAGGCAATTAAAAATGGCTGAAACATTGGGTTTAAGCGAAGATTTTATCAAAGAAATATTAGAAGCGATACATAAAGAATCCATTCAAAAGCAAATTCAAATTGTGAAAAAAAATTCCGTAAAACGAGATTGAAAAAAATATTTTTTTGAGGATGGAAAAACGTTGGGAAATCAAAAAAGCGGGAGATAAAACGTTGGTGGAAAATCTGGCGGAAGAACTCAAAATAGATTCAATAACAGCGAATTTATTGGTGCAACGCGGCGTACACAATTACGACGAAGCAAAATTTTATTTTCGTCCGCAATTGAGTTTTTTACACGATCCTTTTTTGATGAAAGACATGGACAAAGCCATTCTGCGAATTGAAAAAGCACTTGCAAAAAAGGAAAAAATTTTAATTTACGGAGATTATGATGTAGACGGGACAACCGCTGTAGCATTGGTTTATGCGTTTTTCAAAAAAATATTTTCTCAAATAGATTATTACATTCCAGATCGTTATTCGGAAGGTTACGGAATTTCTTTTGCGGCGATTGATTTTGCTCAAAAAAATAATTTTTCGCTCGTCATTGCGTTGGATTGCGGCATCAAAGCGAATGAAAAAATAAAGTACGCAAACGAAAAAAACATCGATTTTATTATTTGCGATCACCATCGTCCAGGAGATGAGATTCCCAATGCTGTTGCGGTGCTCGATCCTAAACGCGCAGATTGCACGTATCCTTTTGATGAACTTTCCGGTTGCGGAATTGGATTCAAATTAGTGCAAGCTTACACTCAAAAAAATAATTTTTCGACGAGTGAATTAAACGCTTATTTGGATTTGGTTGCGATTAGTATTGCTGCGGATATTGTACCAATTGTAGGCGAAAATAGAATTCTTGCACATTTTGGATTGAAACAGTTGAATACCGCGCCGCGACCAGGAATAAAAGCAATTTTACAATTAAATAATCTCAAAAAAGAACTTTCCGTTACGGATATTGTGTTTGTAATTAGCCCGCGCATTAACGCTGCTGGCCGCATGGAAAGCGGAAAAAAAGCCGTTGAATTATTGATTTCGGAGAAAGAAGAAAACGCATTGGATTCGGGTAGAAACATCAACATCACCAATTCGGAACGTAAAAATATCGACACCATAATTACGCAGCAAGCCATTGATATGATTGAAGAAGATGCGGAAATGGTGGACAGGAAAACAACCGTACTTTTTTATCCCGAATGGCACAAAGGCGTTATCGGAATTGTGGCTTCGCGCTTGATAGAAAAATATTATCGCCCTACGATTATTTTAACGGAATCGTCAGGAATGGCAACAGGCTCCGCGCGATCGGTAAAAGATTTTGATGTGTATTACGCGATTGAAAAATGCGGCGATTTACTCGAACAATTTGGCGGACATAAATATGCGGCAGGCTTGACAATGAAATTGGAAAATGTGAAAATTTTTATGGAACGATTTGAAAAAATTGTTTCTGAAACGATTGAAGAACGTTTGCTAACGCCAGAAATTGAAATTGACGCTGAATTAAAATTTGAAGATATTACGCCGAAATTTTTTCGATTGCTAAAACAATTTGCACCATTTGGTCCGCAAAATATGACGCCGATTTTTATCTCAAAAAATGTTATAAGTGTCGGAAATCCAAGTATTGTAGGCGTAAATCATTTGAAAATAATGATTGGAAATTCAAGCGCTCCAAAAAATAATTTTTCGGCGATTGGATTTAATATGGGGCAATATTATCAACACGTTTCAGAAAAAAAATCGTTTGATATTTGTTATTCTATTGAGGAAAATGAATGGAACGGAAACGTTTCGTTGCAATTGGTATTAAAGGATATCCGAAAATCAGAATAAAAAACCTTCTTATAAAAGGAGCTTTGAAAAATTATTTTTTCGAAGTCACTTTTGATACGCTTTCTTTTGCTGTTGTTCGTGCTTTCTCCAAAATTATATGCCAACGTAACATTTTTTTGATACTTTTGTTTGCAGCTAAAAAATCGCACCTAATTCCAAACCTAAGAGATGAAAAAACTAAGTCTTATCCTTCTATCAATCGTAGTAATTACTTCGTGTAAAAAATCAGATACCCCTACTTCAACATCCACACCATCTACGCCAGTTACACCAAGTGGAGGAACATTTACAAATCTTTTCAACTTTACTTCAACAACCGGACAAAATCCCTACGGCTCATTAATTCTCTCGGGTACCATCTTATACGGAATGACATCAGCTGGCGGAACAAATGGACTTGGAAACATTTTCTCTATTCAAACTAACGGAACAGGATATACTGATTTACATGATTTCGCAGGAGGCACAGCAGATGGCAGTGGACCTAGCAGTGATTTAATAATTATTGGCAGCACCCTGTATGGCATGACACCACAGGGTGGCGCTAATGGCGCTGGCGTTATATTTTCCATAAGCACCAGCGGAGGTGCAATTAGTATACTTCACGCTTTTGGAAGCACTGCAAACGACGGTGTTCATCCTCAAGGCGGTTTAACCGTTTCCGGAAACACCCTCTATGCAACAACGCCGACTGGAGGAGCAAATGGACTCGGAAATATTTTTTCCTTCAACCTTACTGGAAATGTTTATACCGACCTATATGACTTTAATAGCGGAACAACTGGCATGGAGCCATATTGCACATTAGCACTTGCCAATGGCGTATTATACGGAACCGCTTATTTGGGCGGCGGATCTGCCAACGACGGAACTGTATTCTCATACACTATTAGCAGCAAAATTTTTACTAAATTGGTTACTTTTACTGGAACCAATGGTGCCAACCCCGACGGTTCAGTAATTCTATCAGGAACTACATTGTATGGAATGACTAATGCGGGAGGAGCCAATAGCCTTGGTAATGTATATGCTGTAAGCACCACTGGCACAGGCTTTACCGACTCATTCGATTTTACAGGAATAAATGGCTCTACGCCTTATGGCACTTTTATAATTAACGGAAGCACCCTGTATGGTATGACAACCGATGGCGGAACAGCTGCTGGAGGAGATGTTTTTTCTATAAGTACGGGAGGTACTGGGTTTACCAATTTGGTCAATTTCAGTACTACTGCTTCTCCGGGCGCGTTTCCACATGGTTCCTTGGTTCTTTCAAACAACGTATTGTATGGAATGACTAATGCTGGCGGACTAAATAGTTTTGGCACTATTTTCAAGTACTCACTTTAATATAATTAACTCAAGTTTTTTATCTTCCGAAAAAAGTTTATCTTTCGTTGCTAAATTTTAGGCGCAATAATCGAGAAACTATTTTATGCCCTTGAAAAAATATTTTTTCGAAACACTTTTTAAGCGCTTGCTTTTGTTGCTGTTCGTGCTTTTCGGAAGTGCGATTGTTGTTTCGGCGCAACATAAAGTAGTGGGCTATTTGGAGTTTGACGGAAAATGTTTGAAGAACAACAAGCCGCTTTCTGGCGCAGTGGTAACGTTGTACAAAAATACCGAAAAACAAACGCAACTTACCACCGGGAAAAATGGAAAATTCAAATTTTTTCTGGATTTCGGTGCGAATTATAAAATTACTTTTTCTGCCGAAGGCGCAGTAAACATGAGTTTGCTGGTGATGGCAACTATCCCAACAGACAAAGAAAATATTTTTCCGATATACGAAATTGAAGTCCCTTTTTTCGAAGCAGGAAATGCGGATGTAAATGTTTCGAAATACAAAAATCCTTTTACAAAAGTGATTTTTGATGGCAAAAATACGTTTATGGATGACGAAGATTATCTGAAACAATTTGCAAACGGATTGTTGATAGATCACGATGCGGAAGCCAAAGCATTGGCGGAAAAGCGGGCAAAAGAAAAAGCAGAACAAGATAAATTGGCAGCGCAAAAAGCCGCCGATGACAAATCAAAATCGGACGCCGCAAAGCAATTGGCGGCACAACAACGTGCGCAAAAAGATGCGGCTGAATTAGCGAAATTAAAATCAAGCGAAGAAACGGACTTAAAGACAAAAGAGAGCGATAAAAATCCTTCGGAAAGCATGGAAACAGACGCAATCAAATTAGAAAAAGAAAAAGAAGCAAAAGCAGAATTAGCGAAAAAAAATGCAGGTATTCGTTCGAAATACGAAAATGATTTATTGAAAGCCGTTGCCGAAAATGAACGCATCGAGAAAGAAAAAAAATACGAAAAAATGAAAGCCGTTGCCGAAAGTAATTCTGTCATTGAAACCTTGCGAAGAGAAGCGGAATTAAAATCAAAATCAAACGGATTGCATAAGCAGGAAGAAAAAAAACAAAAAGAAACTATTATCAATGAGCAAGTACAAGAGCAAGAAATAAAAGGCTTGATTCAGGCGGCGGCATTTGCGAAACGCTCCATCAAAATAAACGAGCAGAAAAAAGTGCCAGACATTCATTCGTATCAAATGGAAGAAGCGCCAAGCGTTGCGGTGATGGAAGTTCCAGGGTTTCTCAAAAATGTAAAAACAATTACGGTTACACTCGGCAAAAAAATAATTTCTTACCGCAGAGAATCCTACGTTTGGGGAAGCGAATATTATTACAAAGACAATGTCGAAATTAATGTAACAAGATACATCCAAGAAACTTCAAAATATACGTCCGCATGGTAATCAAAAAAATATTTTTTTCGCTCCTTTTTCTCTGGAGTTTTGTGCTATTTTTATCCGAAAAAATAGAGGCACAAACAACCAGTTTTATTCATTATGGAGTAGAACAGGGTTTGCCGCAATCGCAGGTGCAATCGATTGTTCAGGACAACGAAGGAAATCTTTGGATTGGAACACTTTCTGGCTTGACCAAATACAATGGAAGAACGTTTAAAACCTATTCTAAAAAAGATGGTTTGGCGGAAGATTGGGTAACTACTTCTTACAAAGATAAAAACGGAAATATTTGGTTTGGGCATTGGGCGGGAAGTGTATCGAGATACAATGCGGAGACGAAAAAAATTGTGGATTTAAACCTCGATCAATACACGCGCTTTAAAACAATTACCTCGATTTTAGAAGATGGAAATGGAAAATTTTGGATTGCTACAGAAGGTGCAGGAATTTTTATTCACGACCCAGCATCCAACACCATGATTTCGCTTTCTAAAAAAGACGGTTTAGCGAGCGATAATGTGTATGCGCTTTGTAAAGATAATAAAGGAAATATTTGGATGGCAACGGATAATGGGATCACGATTTACGACCCGAAATTTGATTTGAGTTCTTCCGCTTCTTTTTCGCAACTCAACACCGACAAAGGACTTTCGAGTAATCACATCACGGCTTTGACATTGGTTAATAAAAATGAAATGTGGGTAGGAACGGCTGACGCAGGCGTTTCTGTGCTGCAAATCCCCGATGGTTTTTCAGCAAAATATCCCGAAAAGGCATTGGATAAAAAAATTCCTTCTATCAATTCTCAAAATAATTTAGAGTCGGATTTCATTGAAAGTATTTGTGAAGATCGCGATCATTCCGTTTGGATTGGAACTACTGGCGGCGGCGTTACGAAAGTGATTCCTTACGCATCGTCCGACAGAGAAGAAGCCATTTCAAAAGCTATTTTTAAAACGTACAGTACGAAACAAGGCTTGAGTTATTTCAATGCGAAAGTGGTGTTTCAAGATAAAGAAGGAAATGTGTGGATTGGAACGGATCTCGGATTAAATCAATATCGCGGTGAGCGTTTTCAATTGTACGATGAGCAAGATGGATTGGTAAATAATTTGGTGTGGTCGGTTTTGTGTGATCACGAAGGGAATATTTGGTTGGGCACGAATAATGGCGTTTCAAAAATTATTTTTTCGAAATCGTCGGTGAACGAACAAGAAGAACATAAAATTGTGAATTATACCGCAGAAGATGGATTGTCAAGCAATGTGGTACTTTCGATGTACGAAGACAACGCACACAATTTATGGTTTGGTACCGGATTTGGCGGCGTATGTGAATTACCTTTCGGAAAAAAGAAATTTAAAACGTATACCAAAGACGACGGTTTAGCTGGAAATGTGGTGTATGCAATTAACGAAGACAACAAGGGAAATATGTGGTTTGGCACGAAGGAAGGCGCGTCCAAATTTGATCCGCAAACTAATTCGTTTCGCAATTATTCTGCCGCCGACGGCTTGGGCGGTGATAATATTTATCGCATTTTTAAAGACAGCAAAGGCGATTTATGGTTTGGCGCTTTGGGCGGATATCTTTCGATGTACGACGGAACGAGCTTTAAAACCTTTGATGAATCCACCGGAATTACACATCGTTTTATTTTGTGTATTACGGAAGATCAAAATCACAACCTTTGGTTTGGCGCGTATGGCGGCGGTTTGTATAAATACGACGGAAAAACATTTACCAATTTTAACACAAGTAACGGCTTAAGCAGCGATTCTCCGTACTCCGTAATTGCAGACAAAGAAAATAATATTTGGATAGGAAACAGTCGCGAAATAGATAAAATAGACAGCAAAACCAATCAGGTATTCCATTACGGAAAAGACGAAGGATTTTTAGGTGTTGAAAATAATCCGAATGCCGTTTGTATGGATGCCAATCACAATTTGTGGTTCGGAACTATTATGGGTGCCTTAAAATTTAATCTTTCAGAAGATAAACCCAATACGGTGGAGCCGAATACGGTTATCAGCGGATTAAAAATTTTTATGAAGGACACCACTTTTCCTACGAATGCGAAATTTGCCTACAATCAAAATCATCTTACGTTTCAGTTTGTGGGTATTAGTTTGACTTGTCCGCAAAAAGTGTTGTATCAGTATAAATTAGAAGGATTTGATAAAGATTGGTCGCCCGGATTTACCGTACTGAACGAGGCAACGTATTCCAATATTCCTCCCGGAAATTACACATTCATGGTGCGTGCGTGTAATAACGATGGTTTGTGGGACAGCAAGCCAGCAACGTATTCCTTTTTTGTAGCGCCGCCTTTTTGGCAAACCGCTATTTTTTATATTCTGATGCTCATTTTAATTGTATTTGCGATTTATGGATTTGATAAAATGAGAACTCGAAATCTTAAAAAATCTCAAAAAGAATTGCAACAAAAAGTAGCCGAACGCACCATCGAATTAGCAGTTAAAAACGAAGAACTCGCCGAAAAAAACAAAGATATTACGGACAGTATTCGCTATGCAAAACGAATTCAAGAAGCGATTTTGCCTCCGGAAAGGCTGATAAAAGCGTATCTCCCGAATTCGTTTGTGTTGTATAAACCGAAAGACATTGTGAGTGGAGATTTTTATTGGATAGATAAAAAATCGGATCGTATTTTAATTGCCGCTGTGGATTGTACTGGGCACGGTGTTCCAGGCGCATTTATGAGCATCGTAGGATACAACTTATTGAAGCAATCGGTGGATGCAGAAGGAACAGAACCAGCAAAAATTTTAGATCGTTTAAACAAAGGAATAAGCGAAGCCTTTAAGCAAACTTCCGAAACAAATAAACTCCGAGATGGTATGGATTTAGCGCTTTGCTCCATTCAATTTGAGAAAAAAGAAATTCAGTTTGCAGGCGCTTATAATCCAATGTATTTAGTTAGAAATAAAAATGTGCAAGAAATAAAAGGAGATAATATTGCTATTGGAAGTTACCACGAACTCGAACAAAAATTCTCGAACCACACCATGGCAATTGAAAAAGGAGACATGATTTATTTGTTTTCGGACGGTTATGCCGATCAATTCGGCGGACCAGAAGGCAAGAAATTCAAAGTGAATAGATTTAAAGAAATTATCACCGAAATAAGCAATTTGTCGATGGACGAACAAAAAAACATTCTTTCCAAAACAATAGAACAATGGAGAGGAAACTTAGAACAAGTGGATGATATGCTGATTATAGGATTTAGAGTATAATCGTTTGAAAAATTATTTTTTTGAACGATAAAATCTTCTTCCAAAATTCATCTTCGAAAAATTATTTTTTTGAAAAACTTTTTTTCTTCGATATAATTTATTCTTTCCAGCGAAAAGTTTTTTGTTCTAATCCGCAAAGGTCGAGTACGCGATCAATAACAGTGGCAGCTAATTCGTCCAATGTTTTCGGATTGCTGTAAAAGGAAGGACTTGCTGGACAAATAATTCCGCCTGCTTCGGTAATCGTTTTCATATT
The DNA here is from genome assembly GCA_039924845.1 of Bacteroidia bacterium. Lineage (NCBI taxonomy): Bacteria > Pseudomonadati > Bacteroidota > Bacteroidia > Bacteroidia bacterium. The sequence continues at coordinate 11,818 of JBDTAC010000074.1, read as the reverse complement.
GTTGATGTGAATCAAATTCAGCGGAGTGTCGCGCGTTACCAAAATTAATTTTCTGCGCTCTTTTAAAATTACGTCTGCCGAACGCGTAGTTAAATCGTTTGAAATTCCGGAAGCAATACGCGCCAAAGTTCCCATCGAACACGGACAAATAATCATCGTATCGTAACGCGCAGAACCAGATGCAAAGGGCGCGTAAAAATTATTTTTTTCGTAGGTCTGAAAAATTATTTTTTCGAAGTCATTATTTTGGAGTTCGTGTTTCCAAACTTCTTTGGCATTGTCGCTCATTATCACGCCAACCGTTTCTATTTGCGCGCTTAAAGCGGATAATTTTTCGAGTAATACTTTTGCGTAAATCGAACCGCTCGCACCTGTTATCGCTAAAACTATTTTTTTCTTAGACATTGATTTTTGAAAAAAAGTTTCTCGAAAGAGAAAATAAAAAGTGGAAAATAAATTTATTCTACCGTTACTGATTTTGCCAAATTTCGTGGCTGATCTACATTACAACCGCGCATTACAGCGATGTGGTACGAAAGTAATTGCAAAGGAATAACAGAAATAAGTGGCACCAAAATTTCGTCTGTTTCCGGAATTTCAATAACATAATCCGCCATTTCTTTCACCACAGTATCGCCTTCGGTAATCACGGCAATAATTTTTCCTTTGCGCGCTTTTACTTCCTGAATATTGCTCACCACTTTTTCATAAGACGAACCTTTTGTAGCAATTACCACTACCGGCATTTCCTCGTCAATCAAGGCAATTGGACCGTGTTTCATTTCTGCTGCAGGATAACCTTCGGCATGGATGTACGAAATTTCTTTTAATTTTAACGCACCTTCCAAGGCAACTGGAAAACTATATCCTCTGCCTAAATAAAGGAAATTGCGTGCTTTTTTATAATTGTCAGCAATGAATTTTATTTTGTCATTCAGTAATAAAACCTTTTTTACTTTTTCAGGAATTGCTTCTAATTCGTTTAATAATTGTCGGAATTTTGATTCGGAAATAGTTCCTTTTAAATGAGCGATTCGCAAAGCCATCAAGGTAAGAACGGTAACTTGTGCGGTAAATGCTTTGGTGGATGCAACGCCAATTTCTGGACCAGCATGTGTATATGATCCGCCGTCTGTAGCGCGTGCAATAGAAGAACCAACCACATTACAAACGCCAATAATAGTAGCGCCTTTTGATTTTGCCAATGTGATGGCTGCCAATGTATCAGCAGTTTCACCGGATTGTGAAATGGCGATGATTACATCGCTTTCATAAATAATCGGATTCCGATATCTAAACTCAGAGGCGTATTCTACTTCCACCGGAATGCGTGCTAAATCTTCAAAAAGATATTCGCCTACAAGTCCTGCGTGCCAAGAGGTTCCGCATGCCACGAAAATAATTCGTTTAGCGTTCAAAAATTTTTTTTCGTAATCAATAATTCCGCCTAAAATAACCGTTCCCTTCTCGGCGCTCAGTCTGCCGCGCATGCTATCGTGTATGGAACGTGGTTGTTCGTAAATTTCTTTCAGCATGAAATGATCAAAGCCGCCTTTTTCCAGCGTTTCCAATTTCATTTCCAATTCTTGGATGTAAGGAATTTTTTCTTTGTTCTTAATCGTTTTTAACTTGAGTTTTTGTCCTCTTGTGATGATGGCGATTTCTTCGTCTTCCAAATACACTACGTTTTTTGTATATTCCACAATGGGTGTGGCATCCGAAGCAAGAAAAAATTCATCTTCTCCAATTCCGATAACCAATGGGCTGCCTTTTTTTGCAGCAATTAATTCGTTCGGATTATTTTTTGATAAAACAACAATCGCGTAAGCGCCAATTACTTGATTCAGCGCGATTCTTACGGCTTCTGTTAAATCTGTTTTTAAATTTTGTTGCACATCTTCGATGAGATGGATCAATACTTCCGTATCGGTATCACTCAAAAAATGATGTCCTCTTTTTTTCAATTCCGCGCGCAGTGGTGCGTAATTTTCAATAATTCCGTTGTGAATAATAACCAACTCTTTTGATTCGGAATGGTGCGGATGTGCATTCACGTCATTTGGTTCGCCGTGTGTAGCCCAACGCGTATGCCCAATACCGATAATTCCTTCTTTATCCTTTCCGGAAATAAATTTTTCGAGCTCGGCAACTTTTCCTTTGCATTTGTAAACATTTAGTTCGCCTTTTTTATTCAATAAGGCAACTCCTGCGCTGTCGTATCCTCTGTATTCAAGGCGGTGTAAGCCTTTTATTAAAATGGGATACGCTTCTTTTTGACCGATGTAAGCAACAATTCCACACATTTCAATATAATTTTGTATAGGTTAATCGCAATCGCATTTTTCCCGGATTTGTTTTTGAACCTCCATAAAGAACAACACGGTTGGCATTTACAGCACTTCCTCCGGCAACTAAATAAAGTCCTCTGTTTTTCAAATGCCCATTTAACACTTGTTGTACGTAGCGGGCAATATCGAATGTGTAGGTGGAATTGGCAGTATTATAAACTCCACCGAAATAATTGGAACTTACATTTTGATCTGGGAGTATTTCCTCTTTACCCATGGAATCAATAGCAACTAAATACATTTGTGTAGGAGCTAGATAGCTATTGTCTGCATAAGCAGCATTAACGCTGATGTCAAATTCGGCTTTATTGACAACTATTTTTCCAGAGTCTGTCCAATTTTGTAAGTGTGGAATTTTAATTTCCGTTTTTACTCCCGCGATGGATTGCACATAGACATTATTGGTTCCCAAAGTGGTGTCTGAGTATTGCGCTAAAACAGATGTTCCGCGATAATTGTGGTAAAAATGTCCGAAACGCGCAGAACTGCCATTAATAGAGAATGTAATTGTATTGGCACTCAAGTATGGAGGTGTTTTTGGATTCCGATAATACAACTGAATTCCGCAAATAGGGTCTAATAAATTAAACGTCAAAATAGCTCCTTGGTGTTGGTATTGATGACCATTAGCAGGGGTAATGTATATTCCTTTAAAATAATTAACGAAGGCGGCGTTACTCACTAAATTAGAATCTGGACTCCTCAAAAAAGTCGATTCGAAAAAAGCTGTATTCAAACGAATACGAAGTTGCGGCTCTTGACTCACTCCATTTACGATGCTTCCAATTGTTGGTTGAGGAAACACAAGTTGGCTGCCAATCAAAGCTCCTGTGGCTAAATTACGAGAAGAGTAATAAGTACTATCGTTGTAAAAATCTTGTGTTACTTGATATACTTGTACAGTTTGAGGATCCAAATTTCCGTAGTAATACAAGCCATAAGGTAAGACTAAAACAGCAGAATCGAGTATTTGTCCAGTAGGACCTAAATTCACATTTGCTAAGCCATTTGGTAATAGCACTTGTGTGTAAATAGAGGCAGACGAATATCCAAAAACAGGATCATTGTAGCTACCCAGTAAATTAAAAGAAGTATTGCTGGTTGGAATAGAATCCTCTCGCACAGAATAAGCAATCAAGGTGGTTGTATCTTTATACGCCACATTCAATAAATCGGATTTCGGTTGGACGTTTACTCCAATTACTCCAGATTCGGTACAAGAAGTTATTCCCAATATTGCGAAACAAATGCACCCTAAAAAAAATTTCGCGGACAAACGCGCCCGCAAAATGAATTGTTTTTGTTTATTCTCAGTCATAAATAAATTATCAATCTGCCAATACTGCTTCTTCTTCCAACACTGCATCGTAAAAATCCGAATAAGCATCAATGTATTCTTCCATGGATTGATAATTGAGTATGGGTTTACCACTTTTTTTAAGATGTTTTTCTATTTCAGGATTTAATTTTTCACTGCCTTTTATAACGCCATCCGAGTGATTAATAGCAGATTTTGTAATGTTCACAAAATTTGGATCTTTGTATAAATCCAATTCTTTTTTACCGATTCCTTCCAAGGTTAATTTTTTAGAAAAATCTTTGTGCAAACTGTCTGTAAATTCATCATCGTAAATCGAATAAATAATTTTTGTGTTGGCAAACAAAGGATTATCGCTGAATGCTTTTTTCAAATACAAAGGCATTAAACTAGTCATCCAACCTTGGCAATGCACCACATCTGGCGCCCAACCTAATTTTTTAACAGTTTCAATAACGCCGCGACAATAAAAAATGGAACGCTCATCATTGTCCTCAAAAAACTTTCCTTTTTTGTCGGAATGCGTAAACTTTCGTTCGAAATAATCGTGGTTATCTATAAAATAAACTTGCATCCTTGCCGCCTGAATAGAAGCAACTTTGATGATTAATGGATGATCATTTTCACTGATGATGAGATTCATTCCCGAAAGGCGAATCACCTCATGCAATTGGTTTCTGCGTTCATTTACGCAACCGTAACGGGGCATAAATGTGCGAATCTCTTTTCCTCTTTCCTGAATTCCTTGTGGAAGATGGCGACCGATAAGTCCCATCGGACTTTCATCCAAATAAGGCGTAATTTCTTGCGAAACAAATAAAATCCTTGTCTTCTTTTTCATGAGGTATTATTTAGGTGAGATTTTATAAAAACATACAAAAGTAAACATTTTTTAGCAAAGATTCAAGTTTTCGTTTAGCTTTGCCCGCTCGGATAAAAGTATGCACGATAAAATAGAATTAAAATACTAACTGTCAATCGTTTATAGATATTCAAATTCTCCGATGAATGTTTTTTCTTCCATAAAAGAGTTACAAAAGCACCTTGATTTTTTTCGAAAAAACACGAAAAGCATTGGTTTTGTGCCTACGATGGGTGCGCTGCATGCCGGACATATTTCTTTAATTGAAAAAGCGAAGCAAGAAAACGACGTGGTGGTTTGCAGTATTTTCGTAAATCCTACGCAGTTTAATGAAGCATCTGATTTAAAAAATTACCCGCGTACGCTGGATGCCGATAAAAAGCTTTTAGAGCAAGCCAATTGTGCTATTTTATTTATTCCGGAAACGGCAGAAATCTATCCTGAAAAAAATAATTTTTCGACGATGGATTTTTTTACTTTTCCGCAAAAAGCATCAAAAATTAATTTCGGAAATATAGATACAGTTATGGAAGGAAAGCAGCGACCGGGGCATTTTAGCGGCGTTGTTAATGTGGTAAGCAGATTGTTCGAAATTGTGAATCCGCAAAAAGCCTATTTCGGCGAAAAAGATTTTCAGCAATTGGCAATTATCAAAAAAATGGTGCGCGAATTACAATTGCCGATTCAAATTATTTCGTGTTCCATTATGCGCGAAAACGATGGATTGGCAATGAGTTCACGCAATGTACGCCTTTCGGCGGATGAGCGAAAAATAGCGTCGTTTATTTATGAAACGTTGTTGTTCGCAAAAAATAATTTTCGAAACTATTCCGTAACTGATTTAAAAAACGTGCTCGAAAAAAAATTTTTCGGAAGTGACTTTTTTCGATTGGAATACGCCGAAATTTGTGATGCCGAAACGCTTATTGCCATTGATAATTATGAAAATAACAAAAGCGTTGTGTTGTGCATCGCGGTACAATTGGGCAGCATCCGACTTATAGATAATATTATTTTATTTCCTTAGTTTTGCAGCCGCTATGCAAATAAATGTTTTAAAATCGAAAATTCACCGCGTACGTATAACGCAAGCGGAGCTGGATTATATCGGAAGCGTAACCATTGACGAGGATTTGATGGACGCTGTAAACCTCATTGAAAACGAACAAGTACATGTGCTGGATTACAACAACGGCGAGCGTTTTGTGACGTATGTGATAAAAGGAAAACGAGGCTCAGGAACTATTTGTTTAAACGGTCCGGCAGCATTAAAAGTAAAAGTAGGGCACGAAGTAATTATTCTTTCGTATGCCGAAATGGATTTCGAAATGGCTAAAAAACACAAGCCGGCTGTAGTTTTCCCAGATTCGAAAACAAACGCACTAAAAAAATAAACGTTGAAGCAAAAACTGCTGTCCATCGTAAAAGTGTTGCTATTTTTATCGCTTGGCATTTTTTTAATTTGGATTTCTGTTTCAAAACTTTCTTCAAAAGATATTTCTGATATCACCAACGCCTTGCACAATGTGCGTTACGGCTGGATTATACTTTCTGTTTTCATCGGTTTAATAAGCCATGTGATTCGCGCCATTCGATGGAAAATGTTGCTCGAGCCGCTCGGACATCACCCAAAATTATCAAATACTTTTTTTGCTGTAATGGTGGGTTATCTTGCCAATTACGCCATGACTAGAATCGGAGAAGCTACGCGCTGCGGAATTTTAAGTCGCTATGAAAATATTCCTTTTGCCGAATCGTTCGGAACAGTAATTGTAGAACGGATTATAGACGTGTTGGTATTTTTTTTATTTATTATCGCAATGTTTATTTTACAATTCAAAACTATTTACGGATACATGCAAACATCTATTTTTCCTATTATCAGTGCGGAAACAAATCATTTTTCGAGTGGGAAAATACTTTTTTTTGTTTTTATCGGAGTAGTTTTTTTTGCTTTGATAATTGGCATTTTTGTTTTCCGAAAAAAATTCAAAGGCGCATTTTTCGATAAAGTAAAAAACATACTGAAAGGTTTTTCTGGAGGCTTAAAATCCATCCGTAATATCAAGAAACCATTTTTGTTTTGGTTCTATTCTTTCTTCATTTGGATATTGTATTATTTGATGTTGCACGTTTGCTTTTTCAGTTTGGATCAAACCACCAATCTTACTGTTCCTGATATTCTCACCGTATTTATTTTCGGTACATTTATGGTAATGCTTACGCCTGGCGGCATTGGCGCGTATCCGTTTGCGATGAAACAAGTATTGCTTTTATATGGAGTGAATGCAAATATTGGTTACACTTTGGGTTGGCTCACTTGGCTTTCGCAATTTGGTACCATTCTTTTTTTCGGATTACTTTCCTTAATTTTACTGGCAGTTTTAAACAAACGCAAAAATGGAAACAACGCCACAATCGGTACTTGACATCGTTCAGAAAAAAATTTTTCCCATTGATGTTTTGCAACGCACGCTCGCTATATGGCGGATGAAAAGCAAAAAAATAATTTTCACGAACGGTTGTTTCGATATTTTACATCTCGGGCACATTGATTATCTCGCGAAAGCTGCCGATTTGGGCGACGAATTAATTGTTGCCATAAATTCCGACAGCTCCGTAAAAATGCTCGAAAAGGGCAATAGCAGACCGATACAAGACGAACATTCGCGCGCCATGATAATCGCTTCCCTACATTTTGTAAGTGCTGTTATTCTGTTTGACGAAGCCACTCCGCAACATCTCATCCAACAAATTTTGCCAGATGTATTGGTAAAAGGCGCGGATTACGATGCCAACGAAACCGATCCGAAAAATAAAAAATACATTATTGGTTCCGATATTATTCGCAAAAATAAAGGCATTGTAAAAACAATTTCTTTTCTGGAAGGTTTTTCTACTTCCGCTATCGAGAAAAAAATAAAAAGTTTTTAAAGGAAACTGCTTCTGTTTTTTTGATTTGTGCTGTTGGCTATAACCAAGCAATTAATGGTTGTAAAATGTATGTCCATATCCAAGAAATAAGTATAAATAACGCCATAATAAAAACGATAATACCCCACGCACGCGCATACACACTGTCCCACTTAAAAACAAAGACTGTAAAGTAGGCGGAAATTCCAAGTACAACGATTCCAATATCTAAACTAAACTGCATAATAAATACAGCTAATCCGCCGATTCCTAATACTATTATAAGCTGATACAAATCTTTTTTCATAATTTATCTTTTCTTTTTAATATGGCATCTTTCGTCTAACACAGCGTTTTGTTTAACTCATATTTGTATATCAATTTCAATAAACCAAAGTTAAATCATTTTTCATCAAAAAAAAAGAACCAAAAATTCAATATCTTTAGCTTCAAAAAAATAATTTTTCAAATGGAATTTATCGGAATCATTCCTGCACGTTTTGCCTCTACACGTTTTCCTGCAAAACCTTTGGCGATTATTAACGGAAAACCGATGATTCAATTGGTTTTTGAACAAGCCAAAAAAGCGAAATCGCTTTCGAAAGTTATTGTTGCAACGGATGATAAACGCATCGAAAATTGTGTGAAAAATTTTGGCGGAGAAGTGGTAATGACGAGCGAAAAAAATCGTAGCGGAACAGATCGTTGTGCGGAAGTTTCAGATAAATTAGATCTCTCGGAAAATGCTGTTATCATTAATATTCAGGGCGACGAACCATTTATTCATCTCGAACAAATTGATTTGGTAGCGAGTTGCTTTAAAAATGAAAATACGCAAATTGCAACGCTCGTAAAACGCATCAAAACTATTGAAGAATTACAAAATCAAAATACACCAAAAGTGATTTTAAATAAACTCAACGAAGCTGTTTATTTTAGTCGCGCTGCTATTCCGTTTTATCGCGGAAAGCCTCAAGAAGATTGGCTGAAAAATTATTTTTACTACAAGCACATCGGCATTTATGCCTACAAAGCAACTATTTTGAAGGAGCTTTCTCAACTCGAAGAATCGTCTTTGGAAATAGCCGAATCGTTGGAACAATTGCGTTGGATAGAAAATGGATATAAAATTAAAGCAGCTGTTACAGAGCTTGAATCCATTGCGATTGACACACCAGAAGACATTCAAAAAATTATTTTTTGAAACAGTAAATTAATGTTCTGATAACATTCGCTTAATCTGTAGCCTCCAAAATAAAATTATCTTTACACAAAAATAAACTGAATGTCAGCAAACAGTGATTACAAAATTTTGTTGGTAGATGACGAGCCAGATATTTTGGAATTTGTCGGCTACAATCTTAAAAAAGAAGGCTATTCCGTTTATACCGCAGGCAACGGAAAAGATGCTTTGACAATTGCGAAAAAAGAATTTCCGCACTTAATTATTTTAGACGTGATGATGCCCAATATGGATGGCATCGAAACCTGTATTGAAATACGAAAAAATGATGCGCTGAAAAATACTGTCGTTGCTTTTTTAACCGCTCGAAACGAAGACTATTCTCAGATTGCAGGTTTTGATGTAGGCGCAGATGATTACATCACAAAACCAATTAAACCAAGAGTTTTAATGAGTCGCGTGAAAGCACTTTTACGCAGAAATTCAGAAACAGAACCGAATAATCACCTCATCGAATTAAACGGAATTATTATTGATCGCGAAAAATATTTGGTGGTAAAAGAAGGCGAAGAAATCTTTTTTCCGAAAAAAGAATTTGAATTATTAGCCTTGCTTGCTTCCAAACCAGGAAAAGTTTTTACGCGCGAAAATATTCTTTCTAAAGTGTGGGGAAACGATGTAGTGGTGGGCGATCGGACGATTGATGTACACATCCGAAAATTGCGCGAAAAATTGGGCGAAAATTACATTCGTACCGTAAAAGGAATCGGATATAAATTTGAATTTTAATTTTTTTCACCGTAAAAATTAGTATGAAAAACAGAAGTCTAAAAAAAATTTCTTTACTTACTTCGCTTTGTGTTGCTTTCATTACGGGACTTTTGCTATTTATTTTTTACTTTATTTTTCCACAACAAGAATCGAATTATACGATTTATTTTGTGGTATTTATTTCTTTTTTTGCATCCTTTTTCCTTTCTCTTTTCTTTTTCAGAAAACACATTCATCAAAATGTAAGTGGTATTTACCAAACGATTCAGAGTGTTCGAAAAAAAGATTTTCCGAAGGATGACATATATTGTCCGCAAGAATTATTAGAAAATTTACACGCCGAAGTATTGGATTGGGTAAACGAACGAAAAGTAGAAATGGAACAATTGCACAAATTGGAATTGTACCGAAAAGAGTTTTTAGGAAATGTTTCGCACGAGCTGAAAACGCCTATTTTCAACATACAGGGCTATGTTTCTACGTTGCTTGACGGAGCGATGAACGAGCCAGAAACTAATCGTTCTTTTCTTTCAAAAACAGAAAGAAGCGTGGAACGGATGATTCGTATTGTGGAAGATTTGGAAGCCATTTCTCAACTTGAAACAGGCGATTTACAGCTCGACCCGGAACGTTTCGACATTGTGGAATTAGTAAAAGATGTATTGGAAGCAGAAGAAATGCAAGCGAGCACCAAACATATTTCGTTGCGATTAAAAGAAACAAAACCTTTGTTTGTGAACGCCGATAAATTCCGAATTCGTCAAGTGTTTACCAATCTCATCGTCAATTCCATCAAATATGGAAAAGAAAATGGTGAAACAAATGTTCGTTTTTATGAACACGAAAATCAGATAACAACCGAAATTTCAGACAACGGAATTGGTATTCCTGATAAACATTTGCCACGTTTATTTGAGCGTTTTTACCGTGTAGATAAAAGTCGTTCACGCGAGCAAGGCGGCACCGGACTTGGTCTTGCGATTGTGAAACATATTTTAGAAGCGCATGGACAAACCATTTCTGTGGACAGCACGGAAGGTATCGGATCGCTTTTTTCTTTCACTTTGAAGAAGGAAAAATAAGCGTTCAAAAAAATAATTTTTCAAACGAAAAAAACTTGCTCCTTCCATTATTTCCTTATTACTTTGTGTTGTACTTTGTAATCGGAAATGAAAGAAAATTATTCGCTTAAAAATTTTAATACGTTTGGCATAAATGCTTTCGCGAATTATTTTTCAGAAATAAATTCTGTTGAAGAAACACTCGAAATCCTTGATAATCCAATCGCAAAAAAAAATCCGCTTTTGATAATCGGTGGCGGAAGCAATTTGCTTTTCACTAAAAATTTCTCTGGGCTTGTTCTGAAAAATAATATCAAAGGCATTGAATTGATAAAAGAAGATACGGATTACTATTACGTAAAATCAGGCGCAGGCCTTGTTTGGCATCAGTTTGTGATGTACTGTATTGAAAAAAATTACGCAGGTATAGAAAATTTATCTTTGATTCCTGGAAATGTGGGAGCAGGTCCGATGCAAAATATCGGTGCTTACGGCGCAGAATTAAAAGATGTTTTTTATGAATTAGAAGCCTTGCACATTCACGAAAAAAAAATTCATACATTCTCAAATAAAGATTGTCGTTTTGGATACAGAGAAAGTGTTTTTAAACGCGAATTAAAAAATCAATACTTGATTACGTCCGTTACTTTTCGTTTAAATAAAAAACCAAAATTTAATATCGAATACGGAGCTATCAAAAAGGAATTGGAAACAATGAATGTTTCAGAACTGACAATTGGTGTGATAAGTAAAGCGGTTTGTACTATTCGCAGCAGCAAATTGCCCGATCCAAATAAGATTGGTAATGCCGGAAGTTTTTTTAAAAATCCAGTGGTGAATGTTGAGAAATTCAATGCGCTGAAAAATAATTTTTCAGAAATAGTTGGGTATAAAAATTCGGAACAGGAAATAAAATTAGCTGCCGGTTGGCTGATTGAACAATGTGGTTGGAAAGGCAAAACGTATGGAGATGCGGGCATTCACAAAGATCAAGCATTGGTGTTGGTAAATTATGGAAATGCAACTGGAAAGGAAATTTTCGACTTGTCAGAAAAAATTTTACAATCGGTAAAAGAAAAATTTGGGGTACAATTAGAACGAGAAGTGAATATCATTTGATTCGAAAAAATAATTTTTCAACCCTCTAAAATATGCGCGTACATTTTATTGCAATCGGTGGAAGTGCCATGCACAACTTGGCAATTGCGATGCACAAGAAAGGTTTTTTGATAAGTGGTTCGGACGATGAAATTTTTGAACCTTCCAAATCGCGGCTCGCGAAATACAATTTATTGCCCAAAGAAAATGGCTGGAATGTTTCTAAAATTACGAATGAGTTAGATGCTGTAATTCTTGGTATGC